>CAZPYZ010000305.1:0-5810 GCA_964590215.1 uncultured Dehalococcoidia bacterium
TCCGGCACGGAAACCGACGCCGGCAGGGCGCGCCACCTCCTGAGCCTGATGCAAGGCCAAAAGGATCGGCGCATCGCGTGGACCGAAGCGGCCGCGATCGCCGATGCAGGCGTCCTCGTCGCCTCCTGGGAAGAGTCAGGAAATGAGGGAGTCCTCACCGAAGCCTACGATCCTGCTGGCGCCATCCCCGGCTTCTGGGTCTACAGCCTCTGGTATTACCCGCAACTCGGCAAGCGCTACGTTGAGCTAAGCCAGGAAGAGCTGGACCGGGTAGACCTGACCTGGATGCGGATCAAGGAGCGGGTCCAAGGCTATTTCCGAGCCCTACCGAGTCCCGAGTCTCTAGCCTCGAGTCTCTAGTTCCCCACCCCGCCAGCACCTCTCGGGCCTTGAACCGTTAGGGAAGGAACGCCCGTATACCCCGTCCCGCCCAGCTCCCGCGGCCTGGGGTTGCCCGTGCCTCTGTGTCCAGCAGCGGACCGGGCTACGGCAGGGACACCCCGCCCGGCATAACCTTCACCAGCCCATCCCGCTCTAACCCTGCCAGCAGCTCCATCAACCACTGGAGGTCGCCGGCGCTCCAGTCCGGCTTGAGATGGGCACCCAGCAGCGCGGGATTGAGGCACTCTCCCGGCGCCAGCTCCCGTAACAAGGACACCATTCTCCCACGGTAATAGCGCCGCGACCCGGTAAATTTCGACTGGACGTGATAGCCGGCCGTTGGCTCGGCCACAGCCAGCCTTTGCGTGTTCAGGATGGCTCTGGCGCGACACGATAACGCCAGGGGGCACACTACGCACTGGGGTCGGGACCAGCGGCAGACCGTCGCCCCCAGGTCCATGATCGCCTGGTGCCACTCGTACGGCCGCGCCGCTGGGAGGACTTCCTGTGCGATGGCAAGGATCTCCCGGTCGCGATCCGGGCGAGGGAAGGGTAACCCTGCGAAGCAGCGGCCAATAACACGGCGGAGGTTGGTGTCTAAGAACACCGCTGGCTTGCGGAAGGCAAAGCAGCGGATGGCCCCGGCCGTGTAGGGGCCGATCCCTCTGAGGGCCAGGAGGTCCTGCTCACGGTCGGGAAACCGGCCACCCCACCGGTCAATTACCTGCTGTGCCACGTCCTGGAGCCGCACCGCCCGCAGGTTGTAGCCAAGTGGGGCCCATAGCCGGATCACGTGGCCCCTGGAGGCCGCGGCCAGCGCCGCCACCGTGGGAAACACCTCCAGGAACTCCTTGTACTTGGGGAGAACGCGGTCGACCTGGGTTTGCTGGAGCATGACTTCGGCCACGAGGATGTGGTAGGGATCTGAGGTGCGGCGCCAGGGCAGGTCCCGGCCATGGGTCTTGTACCAGGCGAGAACGGCCTGGTGGACGGGAACCACAGATTCCGCAGATTTCACCGATTAAAGGCCGCAACCCGACCCCGCCGGGAGCTTGTGCTTTGGCCCGACAGGCACCCTTCGGGCATGTGGAACACAACTCGGACGTGTTGGTACATGGATTCCCCGCTCAGGCAGATTCCCCGGCCTCTACGCCCGCCCGCCTGGTGGACGGGAACCACAGATTCCGCAGATTTCACCGATTAATCTGCCGCGAAATCTGTGTCATCTGTGAAATCTGCGGTTTCACGAAGGGCGGACCACCTCCACGCCTGCTAGCCGCTCCAGGGGAAGCACCAGCGATGCGAGATCCATGTCCAGGAGGCCCTCGGCCACGGCCTCCTGGATGCGGTCTACCGCAAGGTCGCCGCCGAGGATGCGCACCCCCAGCTCTTGGGCCAGCTGCTGGTAGAGGGCGGTGTCCTTCACATAGAGGCTGATGTTGGTGCCAGAATCGAATTTCCGCTGCAAGAAGAGGGGCGTATTCCGGTCCAACATGCCGCTACGGGCGAAACCGGTACTCAACACGTCGTACATCACCTGCGGATCGACGCCCGCCTTTACCCCCAGGACCATGCCTTCAACCACGCCCGCCATGTTCACCAGCAGCATCAACTGGTTCACCAGCTTGACCACTGTCCCCGCGCCCACGTCCCCCACCCGCTTGATGTTCTGGCCCTCGGCCTGAAAAACGGGCAGAACTTTGTCGAAGGCAGCCTGATCACCCCCCGCCATAATGGTCAAGGAGCCGGCGAGCGCGCCCGCGACGCCGCCGCTGATGGGGGCATCGATGAAGCTCACGCCCTTCTTCGCGGCCTCCGCTGCGATCCGCTTGGCGTCGCCGACCCCGATGGTGCTGTGGTCCACCAGGACCTGGCCCGAACGCGCCCCGGGGACAAGCCCCTGAGCACCCAGGTAAACCTGCTCCACGCTGTCCACCGTCGGCAGGCAGGTCAGAACCACCTCAGACCTGGTCACCACTTCCGCGGGAGATGTCGCTGACTCGGCTCCCGCCGTTGCCAGCTCCTCGACTACGGCCCGGCTGCGGTTGTGGACCACGACATCGAAGCCGGCCTTCATCAGGTTCGCGGCCATGGGCTTGCCCATTTTCCCCAGGCCGATGAAGCCTACCCTCATGGGCGTCTCCTATGGGCTGGGTCTGGCGCCTGACGCAATCAACGCCACCCGCGGCAGGTGCAGCCCCCCATTCTTCTCGTAGCCCGAGACGTTGCGTCGCACAATCTCCAGCACCTCCAACCGCTGAGCCTCGCTGAGGTGCGCCCAACTGCCGCGCAGCTCCAGGGAATGGATCACGCTCTGAGCATGCTCTTTCACGCTGGTCTGCTGCAGCTGCTGCTCGCTGGTGATCACGACCCGGTCGAACCCCGCAGCGGTGAGTGCGGTCTCCAGCGCCCCGGGCTGCTGAAGGGAGCGGCCGGGGGCCGCCCACTGCAATCCCAGCCCTTCCAGGTAAGCTTCCACCTCCGGGCCGCCGGTCATCCCGACTCCCTCTCCCCGCTGCCAGGTGGCGACCGCGATCCGGCCCCCGGGCACCAACACTCGCAGGACTTCGGCGAGGAAGACATCCGCGCGCGGGAAGAACTGGATCCCGAAGCTGCAGAGGACGGCGTCGAAAGTGGCGCCGGCGAACTCCAGCGCCTCCGCATCCATTTCTCGGAAGATCACGTTCTGCCAGCCGTCGGTGGCCCGGTGCAGGCGGGCGTGGTCCAACTGGCCGGTGGAGAGGTCGATCCCGTAGACGGCGCCGGCGGGGCCTACGCGGGCCGCAGCCAGGAAGGTCACCGTCCCCGGACCGCAGGCCACATCCAGCACCCGCTGCCCCTCGCCCACCCCCGCTCGCTCCACGAGCAGCTCAGCGAAGAGGCCTCAGGTGCTTTTCTGACTGCGGTCGTAGTTGGGGGCGTGGGCATCCCACATTGTTTTCAGGCCGGCCTTCTGGCGAGCCACGGCCCCGGAGTCAACGGTCACGGCTGCATCTCCTGCTGTCTGCCTCCCGCCTTCTGCCTATCGGGTGGGGCCGGGGACCACCAACGGGGTATCGTCCCGGTTGGCCCATTCCCCCATAGACCCGTCGTAGTTGCGGGCTTTGTTGTGGCCCATCAGGGTCAGGATGAAGTTTCCGTGCGCCGCACGGATGCCAGCCTGTCAGTAGGTCACGACCTCTTTTTCAGGGGTGATCCCGAGGCCGTCGAGGAGCTGGCGCAGCTCCTGGGCCGGCCGGATGGTCTGCAGATCGTCCTTGGTGACGCAGTTCAGCCACTCCAGGTGCACTGCGCCCGGCACGTGGCCGGCCCGCTTGTTGCCCCGGTCATTGGCGCCCGTCCATTCCCCCTCCGACCGCACGTCCCAAAGGACGACGCCGCCCTGTCCCACCCGCGCCTTCAGGTCGTCCAACCGGCAGACGACGTCCTCCCTTGGCCTCGGGGTAAAGGTAGCTTGTGGCGGCTTTGGCTCGGCGTAGGTCACCGGACGTCCTTCCTTCAACCACTTGTTCCAGCCGCCGTTTACGACCACGCAGCGGTCGTGGCCGTAATGCCGGAGGCACCACCACATGCGGGCGGCATAGAGGCTGCCGGACGCGTCGTAGCAGACCACCTCCGTCTGGTCACCGATGCCGATTTCGCTCATTTCTTGGGCGAACTGCTCGGGACCCATGATGAGGCGCGAGCCGGCGCCTTTCATGTAGTGCTCGCGGGGATTGACTGCTCCTGGGATATGCGCCCGCCGGAAGGCGTCGCGGACATCACAGTCAACGACGCGGAGGTTGGGATCGTTCAAGCGCCCCGCGACCCAGTCCGTCTCGACCAGGATATCGGAGTTGGGAAAGGTGTTATCAGCCATGGGCGACCTCCGCTCGCTCCCCAAGCTTCAAGATCATCAAGAGTGGGACCACCATCAGCCCGATCCCGATGAGAGCGATGGCGTCCATGCCGACAAAGCCGAGGACTGGCCCCGCAGCCAGGGCCAGGACCAGGTTTGCCGCCCCTGAAAAGGTATCGTTGCTCCCGATGACCCTGGCCCGCTCCGCCGGCGCGCTTGTGTCGGCCAGGAGCACCGTCCCTGCCACGTGGATCCCGCACCACCCGAACCCCACCAGGAAGAAGCCCAGGGTGATGATCCAGAAGTCGCCCGTGATGGCGATCAGCACCGTCCCCAAGGCGGCGAGAAGCAGCCCCGTCAGCATCACGGCCCGACGGCCGGCCCTATCGGTCAGCCAGCCTATAGGAATTGAGAACGCATGCATACCGAGGGAGTGGAGCATGCTGGAGAAGGCGATCGCGGGCAAATCGTGGCCGTGGTGGGCGAGGGTCAGGGACGCGACCACCATGATCATCGACATGTTCCCTTGAACGGCAAAGTGAGAGATAAACACTGTGAGTTTGGTGAAGTCCCGAAGGTATGCACGGAACCCGGTGCCGGTGGGCATCCCTGCCGCGGCGCGGCGGCTCCTATGCACGGGCCGCAGGTCCGCACCCGGGTAGTACTGCGCCAGGTTCAGGGCGATCTCCTTCGGGTCCGGCCGGATGCGGCTTACCATGAGCAGCGCGGGGAGCAGCACCACGGGCACCAGCCACCAGGCCAGTGCAAAGGGGTCGAGGTTCAGGCGGCCAGCGACGGCCGCGGCGAAGGCGATCAGCCCCGCCTTGCCAATGCTGCCGGCAATCGAGCCGGTGAGGATATAGCCGAGGCCCTCCGCCCGGCGGCTTGGCGGGTACATGTCGGTCGCCGCAACCCGCATCTGCATAGAGCCGCCCGTCGCCATGGCGAAGATAAACACGCCCACGACCAGCAGCGGGAAGGAGTTGATGGCCACCGAGGTGCCAACGACGAGGGCCCCCACACCGGCGACCAGCAGGCCAGCCACCATTGCGGGCTTGCGGCCGTAGCGGTCCGCGATAGCCCCCGCCGGGTAGGCCACCGCGAAGCGGGCGATGCCCTGGATCACCGCGGCCGTTCCCGCGAGCGCGGTGGAGCCCAGCATCTGGAACACCATCAACGCACCCAGGGTTGGCAGCAGCCCCATCCCCATGCCGGTGCTGACCTGAGAGGCCGCGATGAGAATGGTGTTGCGCCGGATAACAGGGGGGATTGAAGGCTTGGCGGAGACCGCCGGGGAGGTCAGGACGGCCTGCCCGACCCCCTGGGCCGTTTCTGTTGCCACGGATGGCAGTATCGGGGAAAGGCCGGAGCGGGTCAACTCGGCAAAGGCGCAGTGAGGCTCTTGACCCCTGTGGCCGTGCCTAAAGCTGCCTGAGGTTTGCGCTGAGCTGGGCCGCGCGCGACAGCGATCGCCAGACGAGGACCGGAAGCTGGGGAACCGCGTTATCGTAAATCGCATCGGTTGCGGGCGACCCTCAGCCAGCCGAGCGCGAAATCTCGGCCCGATCGAAGCTCATTCGAGGGCCGGGTC
>CAZPYZ010000306.1:0-5789 GCA_964590215.1 uncultured Dehalococcoidia bacterium
GGTGGCTCGATCGCGAACAGCGATCCGGCGGCGGACTACGCGGCGGCGGTGCTCTGGCTCGGCGCCACGATCCATACCGACCGGCGCACGATCAAGGCCGACGACTACTTCAAGGGCCTGTTCGAGACCGCGCTGGAGGAGGGCGAGCTGATCACGGCCGTCCATTTCCCGGTGCCCGAGAAGGCGGGGTACGCCAAGTTCGCCAACCCGGCATCGCGCTACGCGATCGTGGGTATCGCAGCGAGGGTGGACGGCCGGTCGGCCTCTGTGGCGCTGACCGGCGCTTCGCCCAAGGCGACGCGCCTCACGGCGGTGGAGCAGGCGTTCCAGGGCGGCGCGTCGCCACAGGAGGCGGCCAGCCGGGCAGCGGAAGGTTGGGACCCACTGGGGGACTTCCACGCCTCCGCCGAGTACCGCCAGCACCTGGCGCGGGTCTACACCCGCCGGGCGCTGGAGGCGGCACTCCAGCGGCGTTAGTACCGGCGAAGCATACGAGATCACTCAGCGGGTGCCGCCGCCAGTACTCGCTCGGCAGCAGGTCCAGCTCCTTCACCGCGGCGCTCCGGCTCCGATAAAACGCGTGGTCCAGGCGCTCCAGCCAGTGGGCGAGCCACCCCCTGTTCCACTCCTCGCACACAAACTTCAAGCGCGGGAAGCGGTGGGCGACGCCTTGGCAGATCAGGTCGACGATGGTGATCTGGATGATGGTGTCGGAGCTCGCATAGCTCGTGATCGCGTCGAGGCCGGCGAGCCCGGTGACGCCCTCATCAGCGCCAGTGAAGATGTGCGTGCTCAAAGGGAACCCGGCCTCCTTCGCCAGCGCCCAGACCCGGTCGTACGCCGGGTCGTGGTAAGACCGCCCGCCCCGTGCGCTGGAGGGGATGGCTCAAGCTCCCCCGCGGCCGCTTCCTGCTCCTGCATCGGCAGCAGTGCCATGCCAAGCAACCTGCCCGGCGACTGGCTCATATACCCCGCGAGCCAGTCGTTGTAGCTGCGGAACGCCTCTAACAGGACCTCGGTATCGGGCAGGCCGAAAATGCGGAAGTACATGCTTGGATAGAGCACCTCGAGCCCGACGCCGTCCAGGTCTTGCTCTTTCAATCGCTCGACCGGGTCCACGATCCTTTGGCGCAGGCCGGCGTAGCCGCGCTTGATCCGTTCCACGACCTCCGGATCGTTGAGCCTTCCACCCGCGATCCCCTGCCCGACGGCCACCCCCGCGTATCGCGGGCTGTACGCCTCCCGCCCGGTGACTCCTGGCGTCACCAGAAAGTCCCCCCAGTCCGGGTCGTTCACGATCCTGGGTGCCCGCTCGCCGTACTTCCGTTCCAGCGGCGCGAACAGCTCCGCCGGTTCGACGATGTGTGAGTCCGCTGAATAGGTGGTCATAGCGCAGCCAGCCTAGCTAGTGCGGGGGCTACCCGACATCAACCGCGTTACAATGAGGCGCGAATGCGCCACAGGGAGCGTCCCATGCAGCCACACACGCCGTACAAAAAGCTATCGTTGAAGATTGGGGTCAGGGAGCTCAAGGAGCGCATGGCCGAGATCCTTCGGCGCGTCCAGGAGGACGACCAGACCTACGAGATCACCCAACGGGGGAAAGTGGTGGCCCGGCTAACACCGGCCTGGTGGATCGAGGGACGAGAGCTGTTGAAAGAGTACGAACGATGGAACGCTGAAATGGACGCGCTCGCCGCAGACATCGCCAAGCTCAACAACGACCCGAGGGACTGCGTGGAGATCATGCGCGATGAACGCTCATGATCGTAGACGCGAATATCTGGATCGCCAGGGCGCTCTCGGCGGACGCCCACCATGTGGCGAGCAGACGATGGATCGACCAGCAGGTGGCAGGCAGCGTACAGCTTTTTGCTCCGCTATTCGTGCTGGCCGAGGTAGCCGGAGCGGTCGCCAGGATCACGGGCTCTTCCTCAGAAGGCCGCCGAGTCTACCGGGCACTGGAAGTCATGCCGGTCCTCCGTCTGGTGTCGGCGGACGATGCCTTTTTCATGGAAGCCGCAGCCCTCGCGGCTGAACTCCGTCTGCGCGGCTCGGACTCGGTCTACGTCGCCCTCGCCCGCCGGCTCGGCCTGCCTCTTGTGACGTGGGACCAAGAGGTGTCCCAGCGAGCGGCCGCCATTATCGCCGTCCTACATCCGTAGCACGCGCAGGAAATTGCGCACCCTTACCGCTGGTGTTACGATGCCCCAATACTTCCAGGAGGGTCTTATGCCTACACGCTTATGGCTCCCAGTCTTGGTCCTCACCCTGTTCCTCATCGCCTGCGGTCCCGCGGCTCAGCAAGCCCCTGCGGGCGGCGCGCAGGACAACCAACCGAAGTACGGCGGGATCCTGAATCTCGCCGTCGATGCCGATCCCTTCGACTGGGACCTGAGCTACGGCGGAAGGTCGACGCCCAACCAGTATGGCGTCTCCCTCGCCACCAACGGCCTCACCCGCTTCAAGAGCGGCCCGGAGGTGGAGTACACCGAGAACATCCTCCTGCCCGACCTCGCGGAACGTTGGGAGGTCGCGTCCGACGCGAAGACCTTCACCTTTCATCTGCGCAAGGGCGTGAAGTATCAGGACCTCCCGCCGCTGAATGGCCGGGAATTTACCTCGGCCGACGTGAAGTGGACCTTGGAGTACCGGTCTCGGAGCGGCGATCTCAAGGAAAAGAAGCTGCCGCCGGACTCGTCGAACTACATGTTTGAGAACCTCGATCGGGTCGAGACCCCGGACGCCTACACCGCTGTCGTCCGCTTCAACGAGTCGTTCCCTCCCTTCCTCAACTACACAGCCTCCCGCTGGAACACGATGCTGCCCAGAGAGGTGTACGAGAAGGACGGCCACCTGAAGGACCTCCTCGTCGGTACCGGTGCGTACGTGATGGACACCGGGGCGAGCCAAAAGGGCACCCGCTGGGTCTTCAAGAAGAACCCCGCCTATTTCGAGCAGGGCAAGCCGTACATCGACGAGGTCCGCTGGCTGGTTATGCCCTCCGAGGCCGCCAAGCAAGCCGGGTTCCAGACCAAGCAGATCGACCAGGTCGACCGCCTCGCTTACCATGCCTTCCAGGAGATCAAGAGGATCGCTCGCCAAACCGAGAGCTTCAAGTACTACGCCACCAACGCGCAGCAGATGCAGACCTCGCACAGGCAGGGCGGCCCCTTCGCTGACGTCCGGGTACGCCGGGCCATCTCAATGGCCGTGGACCGGGATGAGATCAACCGGACCGTCGCCGGCGGTGAAGGCCTCTGGGCGGTCCCCGGCGCCGTCGCCGGGACCTACTCTCAGGAGGAGACCAGGAAGCTGGTCCGCCAGGACCTGGAGGAGGCGAAGCGTCTGCTGGCCGAGGCGGGCTACAACACCAGCCTGGAGCCGGAGTGGCTCTTCCCGAACAATGAGTCCCAGGACAACCTGGCCATGTACCAGTTGGTGCAGTCCCAGATAAAGCGGATCGGCGTCAACCCGGTGCTCAAGCCCCTGGACCTCGCCGACTATCGGAGCCGGATGCGTGCCGGCAACTTCGACATTACGATGTCCATCGGCGGCACCGGCCAGCTCAACGCCGACCTCGACTCCCTGATCTACAAGTACCACAGCACCTCCTCCACCAACTACGTGAGGGCCAAGGACCCCGAGTTGGACCGGCTGTTGGAGGCCCAGCGCCGGGAGCCCGACGCCGCAAAGCGTCAAACCATCATCAAGCAGGTCCAGACACGCATGCTCGACTTCTGGCCTGTTGTCGACACGATCTACCCGCCTCGCTGGGAGGCCTGGCACTCCCATCTCAAGAACTACCGGCCCCATTACACCGACTCCTCCGCCTACCGGCATGCTTGGTTGGAGAAATAACGTGCGCACCGCAGGAGGCCGCCACCCGGGCAGCGGAAGCTTGGGACCCACTGGGGGACTTCCACGCCTCCGCTGGTACCGCCAGCACCTGGCCCGGGTCTGCACGCGCCGGGCGCTGGAGGCGGCAATTGCAAGGACGGGAGGGTAGCTCCCCCGCGCCCTGCCGGTTCACTCGACTCGCTCAGCCACTTCACCTAAGGAGGGCCCGCCATGTCCCTACGAAGATCGGACCTGCTTGTCGCCGTTACCATCCTGGCCCTCGCCTGCGGACCGTCCCAACAGGCTCCGGCCTCAGGCTCCGCCGATGGTCAACCCCGCCATGGCGGGCAGTTGAACGTGACGATCGACACGGACCCCTTCGACTGGGACATCAGCTTCCTGGGCAAGTCCAACCCCAACGTAGAGGGCCTCGGGCTGTCCTACAACAGCCTCCTGAAGTTCAAGAGCGGTCCGGGGGTGGAGTTCACCGATGCCATTCTCGAGCCGGACTTGGCAGAGCGTTGGGACGTATCGCCCGACGCGCGGACCTTCACCTTCCATCTGCGGAGGGGCGTGAAATACGCCTCCATCCCACCGGTGGACGGTCGAGAGCTCACCGCGGCCGACGTGAAGTGGACCCTGGAGTACCGGACCCGGACCGGGGAGTTGAAGGACAAGGGGCTCCCTCCCGGCCAAGTCGACTTCATGTTCGAGGGCATGGACCGGGTGGAGAACCCTGACCCCTACACCGTCATTGTCCGGTTCAAAGAGCCGTTCATCCCGTTCATCAACTACGGCGCCTCCCGGTGGAACCCCACTCTCCCTAGGGAGATCTATGACCAGGACGGGCACCTGAAGGACCGGATTGCGGGACCCGGCCCTTACATCTTGGATACTGCCGCGACCCAGAAGGGCACCCGCTGGGTTTGGAAAAAGAACCCCAACTACTGGGATTCGGGCAAGCCCTATCTGGACGAGATCCGGTGGATAGTCATCGCTGCCGAGGCCGCCCAGTTCGCGGCCTTCCAGGCGAAGCAGCTGGATATAGCGGAGTCGATGCTCTACAACGCCTTTCAAGACGTCAAGAAGGGCTCCCCTCAGGGTGAAAGCGCCAAGTACTACGGCACTAACGCCCAGATGCTCATGCCGTCGCAGGTCCGAGGCGGCCCTCTTACCGACGTGCGGGTGCGCAGGGCCATCTCAATGAGCATCGACCGTGATGAGATGAATCGCCTCATCGCAGGCGGCGAGAGCAGGTGGGCGGTCCCCGGCGCTTCTCCAGGCTTTTTCTCCGAAGCTGAAACCCGCCAGCTCGTGCGCCAGGATGTGGAAGAGGCGAAGCGTCTCCTGGCCCAGGCGGGCTATCCCAACGGCCTCGATCTGGAATGGCCCATTCCCAGGGACGAGTCTCAGGGCAACGTCACCATGTTCACTCTGATCCAGGCGCAAATGAAGCGAGCCGGCATCAACGGGGTCTTCAGGCCCATGGACCTCTCCGAGCAGCGCACCAAACGGCGGAGGGGCGACTACGACATCGATTCCTTGGTGGGCGGCACCGGGGTCCTGAACTCCGACATCGACTCGCTGCTGTATGGGCGGTATCACAGCACCGCGTCTCAGAACTATTCCAAATTCAAGGACGCCGAGTTGGACAAGCTGCTGGAGGAGAGCCGCCGAGTGGCCGATGCCGCGAAGCGCCAGGAGATCCTCCGGAATATCTCCTTACGCCTCATCGACCAATGGTGGACCGTCGACACGATTTACATACCGAGGTGGGACGCGTGGCATCCCTACGTCAAGAATTACGCGCCGCATTTCACCGATAAGCCAACCTATCGCCACGCGTGGCTCGAGAGGCCATAACCCGCAGATGTAACGAGGACCCAGCGGCCAGTCCCAGGCCACCCCGTCGATAGTCCAAGGGCCACCCGCTGGGCGGGGCGGGAACG
>CAZPYZ010000307.1:0-2682 GCA_964590215.1 uncultured Dehalococcoidia bacterium
CCGCGACTGATACCGATGCGCTCGGCCACCTCGTGGGGCGGGACGCCCTGAAAGAGGACGTAAGCGATGACCTGCCGTTGCTTCTCGGTCAAGTCCTCCCGCACCACCTCAAGGAGTAGCTGCCGCACTTCCTTCCGCTGCGTGATGAGGTCGGGCTGTCCCCCGGCATCTGACCCTTCGAGTTCGGCCACCAGTCTCTCCCAGCCGTTTGGCATGTCTTCTAGGGACACATCCCGCCATTGTCGCCGTCGGAGGATCTCCGCCGCTCCGCTCACGCCGAACTTCGACGCCCACGTGGTGAAGGCGGCATCACCCCGAAAGCTGCTGAGTTTCGCCAGGACCGCCAGCGTCGCCTCCTGGGCAGCGTCGTCGGCTATCGCGTCGATCTGCTCCATTCTCGATGGCCCAAGCTCATTGCCATGCCGCTGCAGATAGAATCGGGCCGCTCGATGGATGCACGCCCGGAGGTCTGCAAGCGCCGCTTCCCGGCCAGCGCTATCGGCAGCCAGGCAAGTCAGCCACTCCTGATTCGTTCGTTGCTGCCGCATCATCTTCCACCGGCCAGTCTACTCCAGCTTTCAAGATTTATCGAAAAAACGTGCCCATCGGGGGTAAGAATTCGCCGGGCGACCGCAACTAGAGGGCAGATGGGCAAGATGCCTATCACGAAGTTCAAGGGTAGGAGGAATCCATGCACGCAGTAGTCCGGCGGTACAAGGACCCCAAGCTCATCGAGACCCTGCAGCAGCGGAAGGCTGACGTGGAGAGCGTGATCCGGCCCGTCCCGGGCCTCGTCGCCTACTACCTCATCAAGTCAGGCGACGGCGGCGCCAGCATCACCGTGTGCGACACCAAGACGGGCACCGATGCCTCGATCAAGCTCGCTGCGGAGTGGATCCGGCAGAACGCTCCCGATGCTGCGAGCACCCCGCCCGAGGTCACCGAGGGGGAGGTCATTCTTCAGCTCGGCCGGTAACATGCGTTGCCCGCATCACAGAAGAAGAGGTTGACATGTCGCATCATCTTTCCGGATTGGGGCTGCATCTGTTGAGCATGGACGCCCGGAGCCATCTGACCGACCTTTACGCCTTCCAGAAGCCGGGTGACCGGAACAAGACGGCCCTGATCATGAACGTGAACCCGCTGTCACCGATCACCGAAGATGCCGTGGACCACCAGTCGGTCTACGAGATCAGGATCGATACCAACGGCGACGCGCGGGCGGAGATCGCCTTTCGGGTACGATTCTCCCCGGTCGCCAACGGGGCACAGACCGCAACGGTGCGGTGGGCAATGGGCGCTGACGTCAGCGGCGACGCCCACCGCGGCCAGATCATCGTGCAGGACGCCCCGGTCTCCTTCGGCCCGTCGCCGCAGGTGACCATTTCGGGCGATTACCGTTTCTTCGCCGGCATGCGCAGTGATCCGTTCTTCGCGGATGCGGAAGGAGCCAAGCAGGGGTTCAAGTGGACCGGCAGGGACACCTTCATCGATAAGAACGTATTCGGGGTGGTGCTGGAGGTACCCAACCGCGCGCTGGGCCCGAACCCGCAGGTCGGGGTGTGGGCCAGGGTGCTGGTGCCGCACCAAGGCGGGTTGGTGCAGGGCGACCGCCTCGGCCGGCCGGCGATCGACTTCGCGTTCAACCAGAACCAGGAAGACAAGCGGACGTTCAACCTGATGGGCCCAGAGCGGGACCAGGATCTCTTCGCCGAAAAGTTCGCCCACGTGCTGGAGCATGTCGGGGGTTACTCGAACGAGCAGGCGATGGGGATAGCAGGGCACCTGCTACCCGACATCCTGGGCTATGACTATTCCAGCCCGGACGGCTACCCCAACGGTCGCAGGCTGACCGATGACGTCATTAACATGGGGCTTGCGGTGATGACTAACGGGGCGTTACTGCCGGACGGGCTCGGCCCGCACGCAGACCTCATCGCCGACTTCCCGTACATGGGGGTGCCGCACAAGGCACTGGCGGGCGCTGCGGTGAGATAACCGCCCGTCGACCGCAACCGCCCGGCTACTACAGCCGGGCGGTTTTGTTTGTGCCGGCGGCGTGGCTGCCGCAAAAACCTCCTGAATGCGGCCCAGCCTAGTGGGTCTGCCTCACCCACCTGGATGATCTGCGTGGCAGATGGGTTGTAATGCTCCCCTGGAAGGCCTCGTCCCAACCCCAAGTTTGGGCGACGTAGTCCTTCATCGTGGCCACATGGAGGCTACGCAGGAACGTGTAGTCCTTAACTGTTGCCGGCCGGAGTGAGTAGTCTGCCATCGACGGTAGGTCCCTAGATAGTGTATCCGCGGGACCGGGACCCTGTGCCTATGCCCTCATGGTGGCACGAAACCCGATAAGGGACGCCATGTGGCGACGCCGATGCGCAGCTTGGTGAGGAACGGCGTCAGCGCCTCGTAAGCCAGGGGCCAGTCGGCCTGGGGGTCGGACAGGTTCGGCGACCATGCTGTAGTACCCGATGGTGCTGGTCAACTCGATCAGCTGGAGATCGCCGAGACGGCCACGTAACGCCTGCACCGTGGCATCGTCGACCCGATGGTCACGAATCAGCCGCTGTGTGAAGTCGACGACCTGAGCGTCTTCTGGCGGGATGCCCTTGGTGTGCTTGGCCCGCACCGCGTCGATGGTTGCGTCCGCAATCCCGCGCCGGCGGGCTGCGGCCGATT
>CAZPYZ010000307.1:2692-5768 GCA_964590215.1 uncultured Dehalococcoidia bacterium
ACGTAGACACAGTCCAGCTCCCTGGCGGTGGTCATAGCCGCAAGATTCCGCACCCGCTCGTCGAGCTTGCTTTCAAAACGGATTGTAGCTGCCCGCATGAGCCAGGCGTCCGGCCAGCTCGGGGCAATGGAGGAATACGCTATACGGCCCCTGCAACGGCCCATGGCTTGCGACAATGGCGTCGACAATGGCGTGGTGCTCCGGGGCCACCTGATCCTTGGTGGTAATGGGGGTTAGACGGGCCATGCATACCTCCTCCGAAATTCAGACAGCTTACCAACGCCTTGCCTCCGATCACACCATCGAACGATGGTCGGGTCCACTAATCCGGCAACCAGCGCGGGACCTCTTCCTGGTACCGCTGATAATCCTCACCAAATCTCTCCAGGAGATACCCCTCCTCGCGCTCGATGACTGCCCGTTGAAGCGTGGTCAGGAGGGTCGGCGGCAGCAACAGCGGTCCGATCCGGTCCAGCAGCAGCGCAAGGCCGGGGTACAACAGAGTTCCCCCAAGGTAGATAGGGTTTCGCGTCAGGCGGAAAGGACCCTGCGTGACCAAGCTTGTCGAGCACACTCCGCTCACTGGCCCCCCCGACGAACACCATGAGCAGATGGGACGGCTTGCAGGTTCGGGGAAAAGGGCACGACCACCAGAAGAGTTCGCGGCAGCGTCGCACTTCTTTCCGTCTGGTCAAATGATCGTTTCACATGGCCGTGCGTGTAGTTGGTGGCGCCGGAAAAGGGGGAACGGCGGCGAGAGCCCAGGACAATCCACTACACTGGACTGCAGCGCCCACCAGGAGGTTTCATGACCGTCTTCCACGTCACCCTCGAAGTCGCCGACCCCCAGGGCGCCAGTTGGGAGCCCGTGCACGCCCTCGCCGACACCGGTGCGACCTTCACCAAGGTCCCCCGCGAGGTCCTGGACCGCCTTGGGATCGCTCCTGCTGCCACCACCGAAGCCCGCATTGCGGACGGCCGCACCATCCAGCGCCAGCTCGGCGAGGCCCGCCTACGGATCGAGGGCCGTCAAGTCCCCGACATCGTCACCTTCGGCGAGCCCGGAGAAGAACCCCTTCTTGGCTCCCACACCCTGGAAGCCGCCCGCCTGGCGGTCGACCCCGTCAACCGACGCCTCATCCCCGTCCCCGTCTTCGAGATGCCCGGGTAACGCTCACCAAGTAAGGTGTCGGTCGCTCAGTTTCCTCGAATGGCTTCGGGACCGTTGGTCCCACGCTGAGTGGCCTCGAGAACCCGAGCCCTGACACCAGGTCCTTAGAGTTTGACGATCCGGAGGGCGTTCTCCTCCAAGATCAGGCGCTTCTGCCGCGCCGTGAGGTCCGGCCGCTCCCGGATGCCCCGGACCGTGTTCGGGTAGGTCGAGTCGAAGTGGGGGTAGTCGGTGGCCATAACCACCTGGGTCTCCCCCAGCTCTGAGAGCGCAGCGGCAAGCATCTTCTCGTCCGCCTCGCAGGAGGCGAAGCAGTTCTGGCGCACGTAGTCCGAGGGCCAGGTCGAGATCTGAGGCGCCAGCTCGTCGTCCCGCACGATGGGCCATTCGTCATCCATGCGGTGCATCCAGTAGACCAGAAACTCGGCCGTGCATTCGAAGAACACCACCCGCAGTCTGGGGAAGCGCTCGAAGACGCCACCCAGCACCAACGAGGTCAGGGCCATCACGCAGTTCAAGGGCCTGCCCAGGACGTGCTGGACGGCGTAGGTCCTGCCGCGATTGGTTAGCTCGCCGCCGGTTGGGGGATGGCAGAAGAGGGGAACGTCCAGCTCCTGGGCCGTTTGATAGAAGGAGTCGTAAGCGGGGTCGTCGATGGTCGTTTCAGGAGTGTAGCAGACCAGGTGGGCCGCCCTGAAGCCCAGCTCCGTGACGCAGCGCCGCAGCTCGCCCGCCATGGCCTCCGGACTGCGCGCAGGGAGCATGGCCACCGGCAGGAACCGGTCCCTGTAGCCGGCCACGAGCCTGTAGACCCAGTTGTTGTACGCCCGGGCGGCCTCGATCCCCAGGGCACCTGGGGACACGGTGGGGATTTCGATCCCCGTCGGGAAGATGAGCTGCACGCCGATGTCCTCGCGCAGCATGTCCTTTGCCCGGGCCTCCATGTCATAGCCCCCCTGCTGCCATTTCGAGATATCGCCGCCTCGGTAGACGACCGTGGCCTTGGGGTCGTGAAATATGGCGTGAGTCCTGGATGATCCACGGGACGCCGTGGCCCGGGGGGCCCGCTGCTCGGAGCCGAGTTTGTGCTCGAAGCGGGCCTCGTGGGGCTGCCCGTCGCCGATGCGCCTGGGGGTGAACTCGGCAAAGGGCCCCTCGAACCGGTAGATCTCGTCGAGGAACCAGTTCTCTCGAAGGTGTGAGTCTAGATCGATGATGGCCATCTCAGTCTCCTCGGTTACATTGGGGGCCGGTTGGGGCTATTTTAGTCCAACCCGTGCACGTTCCTCCTGCTTCGGAGATTTGTGCGGCGGGCGGCACCATTACCAAATTGGGTGGGAGTCAGACCGACCGCAGCGCGGCCAGGTCGTCTTCCACCGTCATCAGGTCCGGCAGAATCTTGGCAATCTTCCCCTGCTCGTCAATGAGCACCGCCGGCCGTCGCCCCTCTGCATTGTTGGCCACATAGCGCTCAGCCCCCTCTACCCAGATCCCGTACTCCTTGGCGATCAAGCGGTCCGGGTCAGAAACGGCCCGGAAGGGTAGGCGCTCTCGCTCCACCCACTCCTTCTGCTCTGAGGCGGGCCGATCGGTAAGCCCTACAACCTCTATCCCCTTGGCCGTGAATTGGGCGAGGTTGTCACGGTAACCGCACGCATGCACCGTGCAGTTTCTCCCGCCAGGTGAGGTGTAGAAATAGAGCCAGACTTTCTTGCCCCGCATCTCGGAGAGGTTGAACGCCTTGCCGGTATGGTCCGTGGCAATGATGTCTGGCGCCTGTTGACCGATCCGAATCATTGAGCATCTCCTTGAAACTTAACGCAACAAAGAACGCGCAGCCCCCGGGGCTGGCGCTCGGTACAGCTGAGGACGAACCATGTTCGTGGTACGCGCTCAGCGGGGCGG
>CAZPYZ010000308.1:0-5756 GCA_964590215.1 uncultured Dehalococcoidia bacterium
CCCGCTTCGATTGGAACTGTGAGCTGTACGCCCGGACGGGGCGCATGATGCCCAAGGATGGGCTGGAGCAGCTCAAGCCCTTCGACGCGATCTTCCTCGGGGCGGTGGGCTACCCCGGGGTGCCAGATCATATCTCCTTATGGGGCCTGCTCATCCCCATCCGGCGCGCCTTCCGGCAGTACGTCAACGTCAGGCCCGCGCGCTTGCTCCCCGGCGTCCGTAGCCCACTGGCCGATCGCGCGCCGGGGGAGATCGACCTGGTGGTGGTACGCGAGAACAACGAGGGCGAGTACTCCAACGTCGGGGGACGGATGTACGCCGGCTTCGAGGAGGAGACCGCGGTCCAGCTCGCATGGTTCAGCAAGAAGGGCGTCGACGCCATCATGCGCTACGCCTTCGAGCTGGCTCGCAAGCGCCGCAGCAAGGTGACCTCGGCGACCAAGTCCAACGGCATCATTCACACTCTGCCTTTCTGGGATGAGCGCTTCGCCGCCATGAAGCAGGAGTATCCGGATGTCGAGACCGACCAGTACCACATCGACATCCTCGCGGCCCACTTCGTCCAGCACCCGGACTGGTTCGACGTGGTGGTGGGCAGCAACCTCTTCGGTGACATCCTGTCCGACCTGAGCGCAGCCATAGCGGGCTCGATTGGGATAGCGCCAGCGGCCAATATCAACCCGGAGCGGGATTTCCCTTCCATGTTCGAGCCGGTGCACGGGTCGGCGCCCGACATCGCCGGCAAGGGCATAGCGAACCCCATCGCCCAGATCTGGACCGGGGCCATGATGCTGGAGTTCCTGGGGCACCAGGATGCGGCGGATGCCATTATGGCGGCCATCCAGCGCGTCGTCGCAGAAGGAAAGGCCGTCACCCGGGACCTGGGCGGGAAGGCGACGACAGCGGAAGCCGGGAAGGCGGTCGCCGCAGCGCTTCAGTGAGAGGCTGTGAGTTAGGCGGTGGGGCCGCCAGATACCGGGCATGACATCATCGCTGTCCGTCATTGTGAGGCGCGGCAGGGGAGGACCAACCCGGCGGGGGCGCCCCTTCGGCGGAGTTTATCCTGAGCCAGCCGAAGGGCTCAGAGCGGGCTCCGCAATCCCGGTGGGGGGAAGCGTGGATTCGCCGTCCACCCCAACGCCCAGGTTGCGTCGGCCGCTATCCTTGGCGAGCAGTGACCGGTTGCGTCCGGCCTCGCAACGACGGTGCGGCCTCCTTGCGAGATGTCATTGAAAGCGAGGTGGTTGATGCCCCACCTCCCTGTCATTCTGAGGAATCACTGGAGCCTCGCGGCCATTCTCTAGCGAATGAAAAAGCGGCTTCTGTCATGCTGACGAAGGAAGCATCTGGTGGTGGAGGCGCGCCTTTACTCCCCAATCTCGCTGGCTCCAACCCCATTTTCGTGGGAGCGTGGGTAGCTGGGCGTGACCAACAATCTGGAGCGGAGGGTGTTGGAACACAAGGAGGCTGTCAGCCCGGGCTTCGCCTCGAAATACCACGTGACGCGCTTGGTGTACTACGAGGCCACCGAGAGCGTTGAGGCGGCTATCGCGGGGGAGAAGCAGATCAAGGGATGGCTTCGCAGCAAGAAGATCCAGCTGATCGAGACCATGAACCCGAAGTAGCGGGACCTCGGTCTCGAATGGGGCGACGCGTACAGGCAGGGGAAAGGTCGCGCAGATTCTTCAGTCCGCCCTCCCCTCCAAACCACAGCCCCTGCTCCTTCAGAATGACAGAGGGGTAAACCGCGGCGAGGGCCCTGTCGTCGAAAGCGTGGCAGAGGCGGGCTCGCCCCTACACCCAAGTGGCCCCCGGCCTAACGCCGGGGCCACTTGGAAAAATCAGGGCTGGGAGTGGCTATTTCTCCAGCCACGAGTCGGTCCAGCGGCTCCCCTTGATGTACTCGGTGTCGCCCCAGTTCTTCACGTAGGGCTGGAGGACGACGAACTTGGCGATATTCCCGATGGGCACGGTGTAGGTGTTGTCCAGCGCGTAGGTGACGACCTCCCGCAGCAGCGCCTGCCGCTTGGTGGGGTCGCTCTCCTTGCGCTGGTCCTCCACCATAGTATCGAGCTTGGGATCTCCGATCCCGTTGTAGTTGTAACGGGACTTGGAATGCCAGGAGGCGAAGAGGAAGGAGTCCATGTCTGCCTCCACGCTGTTGCTCTGCTGCAGGCCGAGGGTGTAGTCACCGGCACGGCGCTTGCGTTCCAGTCGCTCTTGTCCTCGGCCTTGAGATGGAGGTTGATGCCGGCCTGCTTTAGTTGTGCCTGAAAGAGCTGGAGGCCGCTGCGATAGATCTCCCCGTAGTCGTTCCCGGGAAAGGTCACTTCCACGTCGACGCCGTTGGCGTAACCCGCCTCGGCCAGGAGCCGCTTCGCCTCCGCCAGGTTGAAGGGGAGCCTCTTCCGGATCTCGTCCTCCGTGAAGAGGCCGGGCTGCACGCCCTCGAAAGAGAGCCTGTACTTACCGTCCCCCAGCGTCTTCAGGAAGGTGTCCCGGTCGATGGCCATGGACATGGCCTTGCGGACCCGAGCGTCGGTGAAGGGGGTCTTCCGGATGTTCATGTAGAGGCGCCAGTCGGCCACGGAGTTGTAGGTCTCGCGGCCCGCGACGTCAGGGACTTTCTGAAGCATCTCCTTGTACTCCCGGACGCCTAGCTGTTGGTGTAGGACGTCGGTCTGTTTCGTCTGGAAGGCGGCCAGCTGCGCCGCCTGGTCGATGATAATGATGTTACGGACTTCGTCGATATAGGGCAGGTTCGGGTCGTAGAAGTTAGCGTTCTTCTTCCACACGTAGCGAGTATTCTTCTGGGAAGCGCCCATGTCCAGTTGCCAGGGACCGAGACCGAGGATCTGGCTGGAGAAGTTGCCATCCCGGTCGAAGATCTCCTTCGCGAAGATCGGGTTCCAGCCGGAGGCCGCGTAGTAGACAAAGGGCGGGAAGGCGTCCTTGAACTGGACGACGACCGTGCCTTTGTCCGGATGCATGGGACAGTTTGACCCTATCAAGTCCCTGGCATGTCAGATGTAGACTATGGGCATGGCAAAGAAGAAGGCCGCGAACATCGGCAGCCTCATTTACTCGCGGCCTGACCTCCACGGCGGCCGCCCTTGTCTCGCGGGCACGGGTATGATGGTGCGCACCATCGCGGTCTGGCATACCTATCACCGCTTGTCCCCGAAGCGGATTCTGAAAGAGTTCCCCCATTTGGATCTGGCCCGCATCCACGCCGCGCTGGCCTACTACTACGCCAACAGACGGGAGATCGAGGACGACCTCGAGACAGACCGCAGGTTGGGAGAAGAGTTGGCGGCGAGATTCCCCAATGGCTGGTCGCCAGAAACGGACCCCAGTTTAAGGCCCCGTGATCCCGCTCTACCTGGATGAGGACTCTATGCATGGCGGGGTGGTACGGGGACTTCGGGCTGGTAATCTTGACGTTCTTACGGCTCGTGAGGCCGCCATGCTGGGGGTCGCTGACGAAGAGCACTTGGCGCTGGCTGCCTCCCAAGGACGAGCCCTCGTCAGTTGCAACGTCGCTGACTTTGCCCGGCTCAATCAATCGTGGCTCTCCACCGGCCGTAATCACGCCGGCATCATTCTCCTGACGGATCAAGGGACTCCTGTGGGAGTGCGGATCCGCGCTCTGACCCGGCTCGCCGTGGCGTTTCAGCCTGAGGAGATGCGAAACCGCTTGGAGTACCTAGCCAACTGGCTAGAACGAGCGCCGAGCGTTTGACTACCCCGTGGGTCGGGTCTATCCTTTGGCCCATCGGACGGCCTAATACCCTCACCCTGGCCCTCCAGAGGCCACGGGGGAGGAAGGACAGGAGGCGTGCCATGACGATGACGAAGTCCAAGTTGAAGGTAACGGGCATTGACCACGTGGTCCTGCACGTCAAGGACCTGGACCGCTCCAAGCGGTTCTACATGGACCTACTGGGGTTTGAAATCGCCCACGAAGGTGGCCGCAATAGCTTCCTCAAGAGCAGCGGCGGTCAGGTGATCGCCCTGTTTGAGCGGGCGGACCGGGACATCCACGCCGGCGAGGAGATGAACCACATGGCCTTGCGGCTGGCCGCGGGGGAATATGCCGAGGTCAAGGGGATCCTGGAGGCGGAAGGGATCAACGTCACCGGGCGCCCGGGAGACGACGAGTGCATCTACTTCAGCGACCCCGATGGCCACCGCCTGCAGGTGCTTACGTTAAAGGAGCAGGCGGGGCATTAGGGTCCCGCTGACGTGGTAGGGCGGGGGCTTGTCCGGGCTTGTCCCCCGCCTGAGCGTTACGGCATCACTGGCGGCGGGCCACAAGCATGTCCTGAGCCCGTCGAAGGGCATGTCCTGAGCCCGTCGAAGGGGACCCGCCCGACGGGTAGCACCCTTATCAGTACGCCGCTGGCCCTTGTTGCACTGGTAATCGGCGGCCAATCGTGGAGTGGTTGGCAGCGCAAGGATGGGAGTCCCCCGGTTTTGCATGAACACGTCTGGTCCAAAGCGCAGGCTGAAAGCCTTCGCTATCCTAGTGCTCAATCGTCGGATATGCCCCCACACGGCCGGCGCCTCAAGGCTGACCACCACCGCAGGAGCGCCCGCGCTCTCTGAGATCACGCCCTCCTGCTAGAATGCCTTCGTGACACCCGAAGAAATAGCGGCCATCAGCCACCGGTTTTCCCGGGCCGAGCCTCAAGAGGTCCTTGCCTGGGCCTTGGAACGCTTCGGGCGCCGGGTCGCCCTCTCCTCTAGCTTCGGGGCCGAGGATGTCGCCCTCATCCACATGCTCCACCAGTTGGAGCCCCGGGCCAGGGTCTTCACCCTCGATACCCTCCGGCTCCCGACGGAGACCTACCAGGTCATCGACGAGATCCGGGACCGGTACGGGATCGACCTTGAGATTTTCTACCCCGACTTGATCGCGGTGGACCGCATGGTCAAGGAGCGGGGCTACAACCTCTTCTACCAGAGCATCGAAAACCGGGAGTTCTGCTGCGAGGTCCGCAAGGTCGAACCCCTGGGCCGGGCGCTGGCCGGCCTCGACGCCTGGATCACCGGCCTGCGCCGGGATCAGGCGGCCACCCGATCGTCAGTGGCCAAGGTCGAGATCGACGCCGTCCACCGCGGCATCGTGAAGGTCAACCCCCTGGCTGATTGGACCGCCGACCGGGTCTGGAGCTATATCAAGGCAAACGACGTGCCCTACAACAAGCTCCACGATCAGGGCTTCCCCAGCATCGGCTGTGCCCCTTGCACAAGGGCGGTTGCGCCGGGGGAGGACCCGCGCGCGGGACGGTGGTGGTGGGAGCTGGACCCAGACCACAAGGAATGTGGCATCCACATCGGCGTCCCGGGGCCGGTGCGGGCCCGCCTATCTGCCGGCCTTGTCCAGATGGAAATCCCGTAGGGGCGTATTGCATACGCCCCCCGTGGGCTTCCGGCTAAGTCGCTAGGAGTGCGGCCGGAAACGCCGCACTCACCCGGGTGAGGAGGGGAAAACCACGACTGCGTGAAGCTGGGGTCTGGGGCGAAGCCCCAGTGGCAACGACTTTCCGGCCGTGCTTCTAGCTCGGGTAGTGGCCCCGGCCCTCATCGCCGGGCTCCTGGGTGAACGCGTGCCGCCTCGCCAGGTATGCGGTCGGCCTCTGCGCGTTCTGCCCACCCTCAGCTCCCTCAGAGGCTGTGATTCTTTCGAGACGCCCCCCATCTGTCATTGACTTGAAAATGTGGCACAGCCGCCCTCGGCTGTGTTGGACTGC
>CAZPYZ010000309.1:0-262 GCA_964590215.1 uncultured Dehalococcoidia bacterium
CAGAACAGCGGCTTCGCCATAGCGGTCCAAGGTGGAGTCCAGCAGCGCCCCAAAGACGGATGCCTGCCCGGTGGATCGGGCCAGCGCCCCGTCCAGCATGTCCAGCCCGCTTCCCAGGAGACTTACCAGGCCCCCCGCCACCAGGTGGCCCTCGGCGGCAAGCAGACCCGAAAGAGTAGTGATGGCCAGTCCGGCCCACGTGATGGCGTTTGGCGTCACCCCCGCCCGGGCGAGGCCATGAACCAGGGGAACGAGCCATGTC
>CAZPYZ010000309.1:272-5748 GCA_964590215.1 uncultured Dehalococcoidia bacterium
GGGGCGCCGCCTTCTTCGTCCGGGAGATGCTGTTCCGGGGGACGGCCCGGCGCAAGTATTCGGTCATGGCGTTGCTCTGATCCTCCCCGCAGGCGTTGGTCGCCGCGGGGGAGGCGACAGCAGGCCGCGCCAGACGCTCTTGCGTGGTCGCTGAGCCCGGCGCGGTCCCTTCGCCTCCAGCAACCGCTCGTAATAGGAGAGCACCCGCTGAGCGATGCGCTTCCAGCCGTAGTGTTGGGCGGTGGCCAGTGCACGCTGCGCCAGGGCGTGGCGCAGGTCATCACCGGAGAGGACGTGCATCAGGGCCAGTGCAAGCAGCTCATCGTCCTTGGGTGGAGTCAGCAGCCCCTCCTCCCCGTGGGTCACGACGGTAGCGAAGCCCTCGATGTTGGAGGCGACCACCGGTGTGCCGCAGGCCATGGCCTCCAGGAGGACGATGCCCTGGCTTTCCTGGCCCGTCGCAGGGCTGCAGAAGACGTGGGCGCTGCGATAATAGCGCGGCAGCTCCTCATAGGAGACATAGCCGGCGAAGGCCACGTCCTGCAGGTCTGCCCGCCCGATCAGCTTCTCGTAGCCCTGCCGCAGTCCCCCGTCTGGGCCCACGATGATGAGCCGGGCCTGGGGGAGCACGGCCTTGAGCCGGGCGTACGCTCGCACCAGGTAGCGCAGGCCTTTGCGTTTCTCGAACCGGCCGACGAACAGGATGTTCAGCTTCCCGTCGGCATACTGGGGCAACGCCTCGACTTCAGGGTTGAAATGCTCCAGATCGATCCCGTTAGGGATCACGTTGTAGTACCCAGGGAAATACTGAGACACGAACTCCATGGCCGGCCTGGAGACGGCAATCTTCCCGTCCAACCGGCGGAACCACTGCTTGAGGAGGCGCCGGGCGTAGAGGTAGGCGAGGCTCCAATCCCGGTGGGCATGAAAGGTGCCTACGTTCACCGCCTCGGAGAAACGGAGCACCGTCAGTGGGAGGGTAGGCATCAGCGGCTCGTGAAGGTGAACCACGTCGAACCGCTCCTGATCCAGGATCCCTTTCACCTGGGCGGAGAGGCCAAGGGAGATCGCGATGCGGGCGATAGAGCCGCTGGCAGGTACTGCCACCGGTTTGCCACACACCTGCACATCGGGATGAAGGATCGGTTGCGACGAGGGAGCGATGATCCGGACCGTGTGTCCGAGCTCCACGAAGTGGTGGTGAAGTTGAGTGATGTGCGACGTCACGCCGCCTGGGTAGGCGTAGTCGTAGGGGGAGACGAGACCGATCTTCATGGGGGGCTCTTCTCCCCCCGTCCTGAAGGGAGGGGGCCGGGGCGATGGCCGGCGCTTTGGAGGGAGTGCAGGATTGGGCGCACCACCGAACGCATGGGATGCACGACCAAACTTCGCACCTGCTGCCGGAGGATCTGACCGTAGCCGATCGTGCTCAGCCTCAGCTCCGTCGCCCCAGCCCGGGTGGCGTGGTCCAGCAGCGCATCCCGGAGGTCGGCGGCTGTGCAACCAGGGAAACGAGTAAATCCAACGGCGACTGCGGGCAGGAAGTGCGCATCACTGGCCCCCACTTCTGCCAGGCCTAGCTCCTGGTTCAGGGCAAGGACCCGGGTGCGGGCGACGCGGGCCGCGAGAGTAGGGTTCGCCGTCTCGATGGCATCGAAGTAGATACCCGGCCGGTTCTCGGCGGTAACACGCCGGATGGCCCTGCGGCCCAGGCTGAAGGTGAGCCAGCTCAAGGGGTGAGGCACGATCGCGATGCCACCCTGCTCGTGGATCGCCCTCAAGCTGGTCTCCAGGCGCTGGAGGCGTGGGATGGTTCGCTCCAGGAACAGGCCGATCAAATGGCCTTCCAGCGTCGTGATCTCCTCACCGATAATGACCTCGAACCGATAGCCCCGCTCTCGGACCAGCTCTTTGGCCATTAGCCCCGCGGTCACGTCGTCGTGGTCAGTGATGGCGAGGACGTCGATGTCCGTGCGCTTTTCGACGTGCTCCAAGAGCGCTTCCACGCTCATCATGCCGTCACTCAGATCGGTGTGGGTGTGGAGGTCGGCGGTGCCCATGCCAGTCTCACCCTACTTGCATTTTGCGTGGAAGGGAAGGGGGGTCGAACGCTATACCTATCCACTCCGAACGCCGGCCCGCCCATTGTTAACGGGCCAGCGCACGCGCGGGCTCTCGTGGGATGTCCTCCCCTGCCATGGTTTGATCCCAGATCGGTTGAAAAACCACCCATTGCTCGGGGTGGGCGCGAATATGCCGTTCGAGGACGTTTAACAGCTCCCGGATCCCGGCGTGGCGCGCAGATGGGTCTGGGGGACCTGGCAAAGCCAACGCCGGCTCGATGGTGATGCGGTAGCAACGGCCGGGCAGGCGCAGCCCGAACGCGGGAACGATGACCGCGCCGGTGCGGAGCGCTAGCTCCACCGCTCCCGCAGGCATGAGCGCCGGCTCCCCGAAGAAGGTGACCCGTGCCCCCCGGCCCTGGAGGACCCGGTCGGCCGCCATGGCCACCACCCCTTCTGAGCGCAGCGTCTGCAGCACCTCACGGGGCGAGTCTGTCAGCCGCACTCCATGAGCGCCGCGCAGCCTTATTACCGTCTGGAAGAGCTGCTCCGGCGTCAAGTGCTCGACGAGGACGGTCACGGGGATGCCGTGGGCTCTCGTCATCTGCACCAGCAGGTCGAAGTTTCCCAGGTGGGCGGTGGCGACGATTACGCCTTTCCTCTGGGCATGGGCCTCGAGGAATGACCCGAGGTTGACGGTATCGGTCCGGCTAGCCAGCCACTCTGGGTCGAGGCGCGGCATAAGAAAGAGGTCTACGTAGTTGTAGGCCTGCGTGCGGAATACGGAGCGGACGGCTCCGGCAACGTCGCCGGCCTCCAAGACGCGACGGAGGTTCGCGGTCACAGCGCGCCTAGGGCCCGGAGCGAAGCGGTAAGCCAGCTCAGCCGCGAGCCAGGCCATGCCATAAGACAGAGCCACCGGGATCCGCGGCACAAGCCAGGCTGCTATTCGGAAAGCCGCATACTTGAGCATCGGAAGAGCGCCTACGCCGGCCACATGCGCTGAAACTTATACCATTGGTCTGGATATTCACGGACCCAGCGAGCCAGGCTGTCCATGATCAGCTGGGTCAATTCTCGCACGTCCCGGTCCCGGTCGCCGGTCGGTTCGTAGTCGATACACCGATCCACCAGCCCCAGGAAGCGGTCGTCGGGGAGCCGCACCATACCTGCCGGCACGATGCGGGCGCCGGTCCTTAGGGCGAGGGTCGCTGCCCCTGCAGGTACCATGGTCTTGCGGCCGAAGAACTGGATCTCTACTCCTGCGTCACCGCGCGCGGGGCGGTCCATGAGGATAGCCAGCGCCTCGTTGCGGCGCAGGGCCTGGAGCACCCGCCGCGCCGCGTCCTCCCGTGGGATAGTCTTCATTCCGAGACGGGCTCGGGTGCCCTGGACGAAATCGTTCAGCCGCCGGTTCCGGAACGTATCCACGACGACGGTCATGGGGTAACCCTTCAACGCGAGCACCGCACCCCCGATGTCCCAATTCCCCATGTGCAGGCCGACGAAGATGGCGCCCTTGCCCCCGGCCATCGCTTCGTCGAAGGGCTCCCACTGGTTAAAGGTCATCCGGCTCGCGATCTCCTCCTGGGTCATCCCGGGGGCCCGCAGGAAGTCCACCAGGTACTTGAGGTAGTTCCGGAGGGCGTGACGAGCGCGCCATGGGACACCCGGCCGGCTTCCAAGCACCTGCGCCATGTTCGCGATCATGTCTCGACGGCCCCGCCGCCAGAGGAGGAAGGTCACGTCGGCGGTGAGACACGCTGCGGCGTAAGCCAGGCGGAGCGGAAGCACCCTTACGAGTGCCGCGGCGCATCGAATCAGGCCATACAGCAGGGTTCCTGTCATTGCCCCTCGGCAATGACAGTACTACTTTGCGGCTACCGCCTCCCCCGCTATGAACGCCTCCAACATCTGTCGCGCCTCTGCGTCGGTGTATTGGAACGGCGGCGATTTCATAAAGTAGGCGGAAGGAGCGGTGAGGACGCCTCCGATCCCTCGGTCGAGGGCCAGCTTAGTACAACGGACGGCGTCGATGACAACGCCCGCGGAGTTGGGGCTGTCCCACACCTCCAGCTTTAGCTCCACGTTCAGAGGGACATCCCCGAAGGTCCGGCCCTCCATCCGGATGTAACACCACTTTCGGTCGGTCAGCCAGGGCACGTAGTCACTCGGACCCACGTGCACGTCGTCATCCGGCAGTTCGTAGTCCAGTTGAGAGGTCACCGACTGGGTTTTGGAGATCTTCTTCGACTCAAGGCGTTCCCGCTCCAGCATGTTGAAAAAGTCGGTGTTGCCGCCGAAGTTCAACTGGTAGGTCCGTTCAAGCTGGACGCCCCGGTCTCGGAAAAGGCGCGTGAGGACACGGTGGACGATGGTCGCGCCGACCTGGGACTTGATGTCGTCACCGATGATGGGGAGGTTCGCCTCCTCGAAGCGCTTGCTCCAGTAGCCGCCATAGGCCTTGTCCTTGGCGATGAACACGGGAATGCAGTTGATGAAGCCGCAGCCCGCCGCCAGCACCTGGTCCGCGTACCACCGGGTCGCCTCCTCGCTGCCAACGGGGAGGTAGTTAATGACCACATCGGTTTGGGTCTCCTTCAGGATGCGGACGATGTCCGCAGTCGCGCCGGGAGCCTTGGTGATGGTCTGGGAGAGGTATTTGCCCAAGCCGTCGTGGGTCATCCCGCGCTCGACGCGAATGCCAAGGGGTGGCACCTCCGCGAATTTGTGGGTATTGTTGGGCGCAGTGAAGATGGCGTCCGCCAGGTCTTTACCAACTTTATTGGCATCTATGTCGAAGGCGGCCACGAAATTGATATCCCGGATGTGGTAGCCGCCGAGGTCGACGTGCATCAGGCCCGGGATAGAGTCCTTGGGGTTAGCGTCCTGGTAGTAGTGGACGCCCTGCACCAGGGACGACGCGCAATTCCCAACGCCGATGATGGCGACGTTGATGGGTCCGCGCCCGTTCCCCCGGTCCCCGGGGTGGCGTTGCCTGGGCATCGTCCTGAGGTCCCCGAAGGGGCCCTCGAAGGCCGGTGGGGAAGCAAGGCTGGCATCCTCAACGCGCGGCTGAACGAGGTCACCAGGACTGAGATCGATGCCGTGCTCCCGCGCGAGAGTCAAAAGTTGGGCGTGCCACTTGGCGGGGATCACCCCGGAGGCCGACCAGTGCTGGACGGTGCTGGCCCGTTTGCCTATGAGCCGTGCGAGTGCGGTCTGCCCGCCGAATTTCCCAATGACGAAGCGTGCGGCATCCAAGAGATGGGTTCCTCCTACCAACTTTCTCGGTAGCAGTGTACCAAAGAAGTTGGTGGCGTGGCGTGTTCGACGCGCTCTGCTTCGCTGGGCAGCACTAGAAGTCCGGCCGACAACCGGTGGTGCAGGCTTTCCAGCCTGCACGGGCAGGT
>CAZPYZ010000310.1:0-5746 GCA_964590215.1 uncultured Dehalococcoidia bacterium
CTCGTCGGGGTACTGCACGGTGACCGGCTTGCGCCAGTGGGTCTTCCAGGTTTGGACCAGGCCTTTAAGGGTTCCGAGCATACGCAGTCTCGAGTCTCGAGTCTCGGGTCTCTAGTCTGAGGGGCCTCGGACGGGTCACGCGGTAGATGCTCCAGCCGAACCACACGGTCGCGAGCCAACCTACGACCAGGAAAGCCTCCCCATAGACGACTGCCGCCGCGGTAATCAGGATGTTCAAGAAGGAAAAGGGGATAAGCATTTTCCATGCGAAGCCCATCAACTGGTCGATCCGCAGGCGGGGCAGCGTCCCTCGTAACCAGATGACCAGGTACAGGATAGCAAAGGTCTTGGCCATGAACCACGCGAGCCCCGCGAGACGGGCCGCCCAGCCGTCCAGGACCTCCGCCGATGGCAGGTAGGGCCAGAGCCACCCGCCTAAATAGAGGACGGAAACGAGGGCCGCGGTGACGAACATGCTGGCGTATTCGGCGAGGAAGAAGACAGCCCAGCGCATGCCGCTGTATTCCACCATCGGACCGCCAACCACCTCAGACTCCGCCATGGGGATGTCGAAGGGTGTGCGGCTCAACTCGGCGAGGGAGGCGATGAAAAAGATGAGGAGGCCCAAGGGCTGTAGGAGAAGAAACGGGACGGCTGTTTGCAGCGCCACGATTTCGAAGAGGTTCAGCGAGTCAGCGATCAAGGCGACGCCGAGGATGGCGAACGCGAGGGGCAATTCATAGCTCACGAGTTGCGCCGCGGCTCGGATGCCACCCAAGAGGGCGAACTTGTTGTCTGAACCCCACCCGGCCATGAGCATGCCAACGATATGCAGGGTGGAGAACGCAATCAAATAGAAGACGCCCAGGTCAAGATGGCGAACGGCGATGTCGGCGGTGAAAGGAATGGTGACGAACATCATGAATATGGGGACAAAGGTCAGGAAGGGAGCTATTCTAAACACCCAACGATCCGCGCTTTCCGGGGTGAGGTCTTCTTTCACTAGCAGCTTAATGGCATCTGCTGGAGTCTGAAGGATGCCGTGAAAGCCGGTACGCATGGGACCCAAGCGCTGCTGGATGTGGCCCAGCACCTTGCGTTCGACGTACACCAGGACCAGAACGATGAAGAACACAAAGCCAGCCGTCACGGCGAGGCGGACAAGGGCGTCAACTTCTGGTAGCAGCATCATCTCGAGATCTCCCGAAATACGTGATACGTGATCGGTGAAGCCTCAGTCGTCACGCATCGCGCATTGCGCACCACGCACCATGCATCCCGCATGACGATTACGTACCACGCACTACGCACCACGCACCACGCATTACGCCTTCGGTTACCGGTCTACCTCTCCCAGGACGATGTCTATCGAACCCAGGATCACTACCGCATCGGCCAAATAGGCGTCCCTGAGCATCGCCTCCAGGGCCATGAGGTTACAGAAGCAGGGGCTGCGCAGCTTGACCCGGTAGGGGTCGGTGCCGCCTTTGCTGACGATGTAAAGGCCGTAGTCGCCTCTTGGGTTTTCCGTGTGGACGTAGATCTCCCCGGGCTCTACCCGTATGTGGGGGTACCGCGGGACAGGGGTCCGTATGGGTCCGTCCGGAATCCGGTCCAAGCACTGGGTGATAATTCTCACCGATTCGCGCATCTCTTCCATCCGCACCAGGTAACGGTCGAAGCTGTCCCCATTGCTCCCAACGGGGATGTCGAAGTCGAGGGTGGGGTAGAGGGAGTAGGGATCGGAGCGGCGGACATCTTCCTTGACGCCGCAGGCGCGCAGCACCGGGCCGCTGCATCCGTAGTCGATGGCCTCGGCAGCGGTGATGGCCCCGACGCCCACCGTACGGCTGAGGAACACTTCGTTCCTGGTCAGGAGCGTATCGCATTCGTCGATGCCCGCCAGGATGACAGGAATGAGCCGGCGCACTTCCTGGACGAAACCCTCGGGCAGGTCCTCCTTGAGGCCACCGGCTCTGAAGTAGAAATGCATGAGACGCGCGCCGCTGACTGCCTCGAACAGCCGCTGTAGGCGCTCCCGCTCACGGAAGCCGTACAGGAAGGGAGTCATCGCGCCGGCGTCGGCGCCAAAGGCTCCGTAGAACATCATGTGGCTGGCAATGCGGTTCAGCTCCGCCAGGATAACCCGGGCGTATTGGGCTCGTTCGGGGATCTCCACGCCCAGCAGCTTCTCGAGGCCCATGAGGTAGCACAGCTCGTTGTTGAACTGGGCCAGGTAGTCCGTGCGGTCGAGGTGGATGATGACGTCGTGCCACTCCTCGTTCTCCGATAGTTTCTCGAAGCCCCGGTGGAGATAGCCGATGTGGGGGGTGCAGCCCACGATTCGCTCCCCATCGACCTGCAAGACCATGCGAAAGACGCCGTGGGTCGCGGGATGCTGCGGCCCGATGTTGATGTGCATGTCCACGGTTTCGAGCCTCCCCTCTCTCTGAGGGAGAGGCTGCACCGTTCCTCCCCCTCCCTGGAGGGCAGGCTGCCCCATTCTTCCCTCTTCCTCAGGGAGAGGTCCAGGGTGAGGGTGGATCTTCGTCACAGCGCGTTCGTCCTGGCTAGATCGCAGCGTCACTGGGCTTCCTCACGACGCCGGGACGGTCTTCGTAGACAGGAACGAGCGGGTGGCTCTTGCGCAGCGGCCTCTCGTCAACACCCTCGTCGAGCAGCAGGGGCCGCAGGTCAGGGTGGCCCGGGAAGTCGATGCCGAGCATCTCCGCGGCCTCCCGCTCATGCCAGTCGGCGCCCCGCCACAGTGAGGTAACGGACGGGATGGAGGGACTCCCCTGGTCCAGCCTGGTCTTAAGGGTCAGCCGCCGGTGGTCCCGATAAGAGTAGAGATGATACACAAGCTCGATGTAGGTCTCGTAGTCCGTGCCGGTGAGGCACATGAAGTAATCGAAGCTGAGGGGCGGGTCGGTTCTAGCCCGGCGGCAGGCCTCCAGCAGATGATCACGCTCCAGGGAGACCTCAAGGTCTCCGAAGTTGAATCGGGCTTCGTGGGAGAGGTCGGCCCAGGCCTCATGGAGGAAACCGGCGAGGTCATCAGCAGCTGGCTTGTGGGGCTCGCGCTCCCCGGGTGGTGGCCCCGCCGGAGCCCGTGCCGGTTGGGGTCGGGGCGCCGCCGCGGCTGCGGGGGCTGGGCTCTCGGCCCCCGCAGGCTGGTCTTCGGGATCAGCCATAACGCCTACGAGTATAGCATTGGCCCCTTTGACAACCTCGCATCAGGCCCGTAGTATCCCGGCGTATGGTTAGCGAGCGGGTGCAGCGCCAGATCGATCGCTTCCTGGAGCAAGCCGAGGAGGCGATGGCGCAGTCCGATTGGGCAACCGCCCTGGACCGCGCCCAGAACGCCCTGGCGCTGGACCCGGAGAACGCCGATGCCGGTGTTTATCTGGCGGCCGCCGGGCGCCGGCTAAAGGGTGCTGGCGTGCCGGCCTTGACCCCGGCAGCCGGGACGCCTGCGCTGCCAGGACCTGAGCTTCCCGAGTCCTTTGTAGGCAGACGCTATCGTGTGGTCCGCTCGCTGGGTGAGGGTGGCAAGAAGAGCGTCTTCCTCTGCTACGATACCCTCCTGGCTCGGGAGGTGGCCTTCGCGCTGATCAAGACGGATGGTCTGGACCAGGAGGGAAGGGAGCGGATCACCCGGGAGGCCCAGGCGATGGGGAAGCTGGGCACGCACCCGCACATCGTCTCCGTCTTCGACATGGGGAATGAGAATGGCCGGCCGTATCTCATCACGGAATTGATGGGTGGTGGTGATGTAGAAGGTCTGCTGGAGAAGGCGGAGGACCATCGTCTTCCCGTAGAAAGAGCTGTCGAGATCGGGCAGCAGGTCTGCCGAGGCCTGGAGTTCGCCCATGAACACGGGCTGATCCATCGTGACCTGAAGCCGGGGAACGTGTGGCTTACCGCTGACCCTTCGACAGGCTCAGGGCGAGCGGTGGCGAAGATTGGTGATTTCGGGCTGGCCGTGGCGCTGGACCGGTCTCGCCTCACCCAAGCCGGGATGATGGTTGGCACCGTGGCCTACATGCCGCCGGAGCAGGCCATGGGGGGTGAAGTCGGCCCCCGCTCCGACCTCTATTCCCTGGGCGCCATGTTGTATGAGATGGTCTGCGGGCGGCCGCCCTTTGTTGGCGAGGAATCGGTGGCCATCATCACCCAGCACTTGAACACGCCTCCTGTGGCACCGAGCTGGCACCGGCCGGACTGTCCAGCAGGGCTCGAATCCCTGATTCTGCGGCTGCTGGAGAAAGGTCCGGCGAAGCGGCCTGCCTCCGCAAGCGAGGTGAGGCACGCGTTAGACGCCGTAAGGGCCGGGTCTCCCGGCCCTGGGGACGCTGGGCGAGGAGACCTCGCCCCTACAGGTGCGACGGACAACCCGTTATATCGAAGGACCTTCGTCGGGCGCGAACAGGAACTGAAGCAACTCCAGGCCACTTTCGATGCCGCCGTCTCCGGGCAGGGTGCGCTCGTGATGGTCGCCGGCGAGCCAGGTATTGGTAAGACGGCCCTGTGTGAGCAGCTCGCGACCTACGTCACCATTCGAAGTGGCAAGGCGCTGGTTGGCCACTGCTACGAAGAAGGCTCCTTCACGCTCCCGTACCTCCCCTTCGTGGAAGCGATACGGAGCTACGTACTGGCGAGACCTTCAGAGGACCTTCAACACGAGCTGGGCTCGGGAGCCACGGAGGTCGCGCGCATCGTGTCCGAGGTGCGGGAAAAGGTGTCCGTGGAGCCACGCCCGTCGGGTGATCCACAGGACGACCGCTGGCGGCTCTATCAGGCCGTGATGACATTTCTCCGGAACGCCAGTGTGGTGCAGCCGCTGTTATTGCTGCTCGAGGACCTGCATTGGGCGGACAGCGGAACACTGGACTTCCTGGTGCACCTCTCCCGGAATCTCCAGGGAACACGGCTGCTCATCATCGGCACCTACCGGGATGTGGAAGTGGATCGGTCGCATCCTCTATCAGCGGTTCTCGGCGAGTTGCGGCGAGCCGCGAACTTCGGTCGTATCCCCCTGCGCGGACTCACCCCGGACGAAGTGCAACGGATGCTGACCAACCTCTCCGGCCAGCACGTGAGGTGGGGCCTGGCAGAAGCGGTGCACCGCCAAACGGAGGGAAGCCCGCTTTTCATCCAGGAGGTGCTGCGTTATCTGGTTGAGGAAGGACTCATTACCCGCGAGGGTGGACGGTGGCAGCGCACCGGAGAGACGCTGTTGGAGCTCGGCATCCCCGAGGGGCTGCGAGACGTCATCGGGAAGCGGCTCTCGCGGTTGACTCCTGCTTGCAACCAGGTTCTCGCCGTGGCCTCCGTCATCGGACGGGACTTCCGGCTGGACGTACTGCAGCAGGTCACCGGGCTACCCGAGGAGGAAACGGTGGGTGCCCTTGAGGAAGCAAAGCGGGCGGGGATCCTCGAGGAACAGGGCACCGTAGGGACCGGGGTTCAGTTACGGTTTGGCCACGCCTTCTTCCGTCAGACGCTCTATGAGGAGATCTTCGCACCCCGGCGCATCCGGCTGCACCAGCAGGTGGGCCGGGCGCTGGAACGAGTCTACGGCCGGCGCCTTCCAGAGCACGCGGCGGAACTGGCCGAGCACTTCGCCCAGTCCACGGAGCCGGATGACCTGGTGAAGGCCCTGTCTTATAGCGAGCGCGCGGCCCAGCGCTCGCTGGGCGTGTACGCCTACGGTGAAGCGGTCCGGCTGCTGGAGCAAGCTCTG
>CAZPYZ010000311.1:0-5737 GCA_964590215.1 uncultured Dehalococcoidia bacterium
ACCTGGACATCTACTTTGGCCGCACGAGCCTGTGGAACACGCTGATCATGCTGGTTCTCATCGCCGCGGGAGCCGGTCTCATTTTCCGCAGCCTGAAGCCTCACGTGCCGACATAGGCAGGGCGTCCTAATAAGATAGAAACTCTGCGCTCTCTGCGGCCTCTGCGTTGAAAGGTAGCCGGGGCTAAGGCTTCCGCCGCCCTTCGGGCATCGCGGCAACCTCCAGCCAGAGGCGGGACGCGTCCAGCAGCTCGGGAGAGACGGACCAACTGGGGAAGAAGTCGTAGACCCAGGGTTGCATGGCAACGTACTGCGCCAGTGTCACGATCCCGGCGAAGTAGGATTTCTCCACGATGATCCGCTGCATCTGGGTGAACAGCTCGTTGCGCTTCTTGGCGTCGGCTTCGCCGAGGGCCGCCTCGATGAGCCGGTCGAGGTCGGGGTCATTAATCTGCGAATAGTTCGAGGCGCCCCTGGAATGCCACTTCGAGTAGGCCTCTGCGGCCATGGCGTACCCGGAGGTCATCCCGTCGTTGATGATCTCGAAGTCTTTGCGCACGTAGATCTGGTCGGCGTAGATGGCCGGCTCGGTGCGCCGCACTTCCGCATCGATGCCGATGGCCTTGAGCTGAGAGGCGACGGGCTCTGATTGGGCGGTGGGGTGACTGATCCCGGCCCGGTAGTAGATAGCCGTTTTGAAGCCGTTGGGATAGCCCGCCTCCGCCAGCAACCGCTTCGCCTCGGCCAGGTCCTGCTCCTTCGGCTGCCGCCAGCCCGGAAGCTTCATGTAGTCCTCCTGAGAGATGCCCCATCCAGCCTTGGTCAGGGTTGGCAGGATGGGTGGGGGTCCGGCGATCATGCCCTCGCCGAAAGTCACGGCGTCCAGCAGTTTTTGCCGGTCTATCGCCAGGTGGACCGCGCGGCGGACCCGGATGTCGTCGAAGGGCTTTCGCTGGACGTTGAACTGCAGCCCCCAGTTGTGGCCCGTGACGTACGTTAGCTTCTTGGCCTCGGCGGCAACGGCCTTGACGGTCTCGAACTGGACCCGGTCGTCCAGGCTCACGAAGTCCAGCTCCCGGGCGATGAAGGCAGCCTGCATCCCGGAGCGTTCCAGCCCGAACACGGTGCGGGTCCCATCCAAATAGGGGCGTCGGGCCCAGTACTCCTCGAAGCGCTCCGTCTCCAGGTGGCGCTGGCGGTCGAAGGTGCGCAGTTTGAAGGGGCCCGTCCCGACCACGTTCTTTTCGTAGAGCACGCGCAGCGCGTCCCCGGTGGGGTTCCCTGCGGCCTCGGCGATGTGGGCCGGCAGGATCTTGTGGTCCGGGCGCGCGAGGCCGGCGAGGCGGTCTGGGTCTGCCTGCTTCATGACCACTCGCACCTGGTGGGTGCCCAGAGCCTCGGCCGTATCCATGTTCTCGACAAAGGTCCGCAGCCGGCGGTCGGATCCGCGATCGCCCCAGCGAGCGAGGCTCCAGATAACGTCCTTGCTGGTGAACTCGGCGCCATCGTGCCATTTGACGCCGCGGCGCAGGTTGAAGACGAAGGTCCGGGCATCGGGCTGCGTCCAGCTCTCCGCCAGCGCGCCAGCATACTTCGCCTCCGCCTGGTAGTCCGTCTCCGGGGTGATCAGCTCCCAGTTGATGAGGCCGTCCCATATCTGGCTGGCCGCCATGGGCCGGCCTCGCCCGCCTATGGTCGCCATGTCGAACCAGTAGAGGCCATCGGGTGGCGACTGCGCGGCATACTGGAAGACGCCGCCATACTGCGGTTGGGCTTGGGAGAGCTGGCCAGCGGGAGCGCCGGCGGGGGCCGCACACGCCGCTAGAAGGAGGGAACACGCTAGAAGGGGGAGGGCCATCGTCTGCCAGCGGGTAGCCATGGGTCTGACCTCCTTACCGACCTTCGGTTCGCTGTTCTGAGTGCTGAGTTCCGGGCCGTTGAATCCTAAGCTTTGGACTGGGGGTTCCTACCGATGGCTGAAGCTTACTCGCCCAGGGGGCGAACCGGCAACCGGCGGCGTGGGAACGCGCCTCGCCCCCGTGATGCCCTCCTGTCCTTATTGCGTATATAATATGTCTAACTCTCCTGGACAGGAGCATGAATCATGGAGTGGAAAATAGCGGAAGCGAAACAGCGGCTGTCCCGCGTTATCCAGGCGGCCGCCAAGGACCCGCAACTGATCTTTAACCGGGACCGGCTCGTCGCTGCGGTCATTGACCCGGCCCAGTTCGAAGCCTTCAAGAGCTGGCAACAGCGGCGGTCTGCCTCGCTGGCCGGTGATTTCCAGGAGTTACGCTCGATCTGCGCTGAGGAATCGTACGTCCTTGAGGCTCCCAGTAGAGCGGACCGCCTGAACAGCTTCGCGACCCCGGCCTGGTGATGCAGCTCGTAGACACGAATGTCATCAGTGAGCTCACGCGCCTCCAGCCGAATCCTGGGGTGTTGGGCTGGTCAGCCAGCGTGTCTGAGGCGGCATTGAGCGTTGTAACCGTCGAGGAGATACTTTATGGCCTCTCTTGGAGGCCGAATGTTCGAGTCAGCCGGTGGTTCGATGACTTCCTGGCCGCCCGATGCGAGCTGCTCCCCATCACAGGTGACATCGCGCGACGATGCGGGTGGCTACGAGGCTGGCTGGCAGCCAAAGGGATAGTTCGCACCCAGGCTGACATGCTCATCGCGGCGACGGCTCAGGCACATGGGCTGACCCTCGTCACTCGCAACGTCCGAGACTTCGAATACTGCGCGATTCCGCTGCTGAACCCGTTTTCTTAGACGGGTGGGCGTGGGGCGGCAGGGAGCCCCTGAAACTGGCGACCTTCAAGCCCAACGGAACGCGAGCGTACTCAAGCACGCTGCTGCGGCTGCTATAATCAGGACAGACCCTTCAAGGCCTCGGCGCAGGGCCGGGGCCTTTTCTTATGCCCATGACTACCCTGACTCGCACCGACCTCCGCAACATCGCCATCATTGCCCACGTGGATCACGGCAAGACGACGCTGGTCGACCATCTCCTCCGACAGGCCCATGTGTTTCGGGCCAACCAGCAGGTTGGGGATCTGGTGATGGACTCCAACCAGTTGGAGCGAGAGCGGGGTATGACCATCCTCGCCAAGCAGACGGGACTCGTGTGGGGGGACACCCGGATCAACATCATTGACACGCCGGGCCACGCAGACTTCTCCGGCGAAGTGGAGCGGGTGCTGGGTATGGCCGACGGCTGCCTGCTGCTGGTGGACGCCGCGGAGGGACCGATGCCCCAGACCCGGAGCGTGCTGAAGAAGGCCTTGAGCGCCGGTCTCAAAGCGGTGGTCGTCATCAACAAGTGCGACCGCCAGGACGCTCGTGTCGCTGAGGTCGTCGGCGAGACCCAGGACCTTTTTCTCGAGCTGGCCACGGACGCGAAGCAGTTGGACTTCCCAATCCTGTACGCCGTGGGCCGGGAGGGACGGGCCGGGCTCGATCCCAACGGGATCGGCCCGGACCTGACGCCGCTGTTTGACGCGATCCTCGACCACGTTCCTCCGCCTCGGGTCCACGAAGACGGATCGTTCCAGCTGCTGGTCAGCAGCCTGGATTACGATAACCACCTTGGCACCGTTGCCATTGGGCGGGTCGTGCGGGGAGCAGTCCAACTGGGCGACCGGGTGGTGGTGGCTGACTCCGAGGGCACGACCCAGAAGATCGCCTCCCTGTTCGGCTTTGAGGGCTTGAAACGAGTGCCCCTGGACCGTGCGTCGGCGGGCGATGTGATCGCGCTCACGGGCGTCTCTCCAGTGAGCATCGGCCAGACCATCGCCGGCCCGGAGGATCCCCAAGCGCTCCCCACCATCGAGATCGAGGAACCCACAGTCCGCATGACCTTCGGGGTGAACACCAGCCCCATGGCCGGTCTGGAGGGAAGATACGTCACCTCCCGTCAGTTGCGAGCACGTCTCTGGCGGGAGTTGGAGACCAACGTCGGCCTGCGGGTCGCCGAAACGGACTCCGCGGACGTCTTCATGGTCTCCGGGCGGGGCGAGCTGCACCTTTCCATCCTCATCGAGACGCTGCGCCGGGAGGGGTACGAGCTTCAGGTGTCGCGGCCCGAAGCAGTCACCCGGCACCGGGATGGCGTCCTCGTGGAGCCGGTCGAGGGGCTCACTGTCCTCACCACGGAGGACTACGTGGGCACGGTCACCGAGCAGGTGTCCGGGCGCCTGGGCCAGCTGCGGAACCTGGTTCACGACCAGCAGGGCGGGGTCCGAATGGAGTACCTGATCCCAACGCGGGGGCTGATCGGGCTCCGCAACAGCCTCCTCACGGCGACCCGAGGGAATGCGGTGGCCTCCAGCCTGCTGGAGGGATACCAGCCCGTCTCAGGCGAGCTCAGCGCGTTGCGAACGGGCGCGCTGGTGGCGTCAGACAGCGGCGTAGCGACGACCTATGGGCTCAGGAACGCCCAGGAGCGAGGCACGACCTTCGTCGACCCGGGCGCCGAGGTGTACGAGGGCATGATCGTCGGCCAGCAGGCGCGCGACAACGACCTCGCGATCAACGTCTGTAAGGAAAAGAAGCTTACCAACATCCGGTCTTCGACGCAGGATATCGCGATCCGGCTATCGACCCCTGTCCGGCTGAGCCTGGAGCAGATGCTGGACTTCCTGGGACCGGACGACCTATTGGAGGTCACGCCCCGGTCACTCCGCATGCGGAAGCGGATCCTGAGCTTCGACGCCCGGCAGGCGGCGCGCAAGCTGGCGTAAGTCCAATATTTTTGTTGGCCGAGCGCCCTGCCCGGTCCGCTGCGCGGCAGGAGCGCCCCGCTCGCCGCCTGTGAAGCGTTTCATTGAGCGTTGCTGCGGTGTTGATATCCTCGGAGGGGGACAACCACGGATGGTCCCCGGGGAGGACCTTCATGCTTCGATACGTCAGGTTTCTCGCGCTGGTCAGCCTCGTAGTCTGGCTGGGTGCTTTCGGCCAACCGGAGGACCCGGTCCGTGGCCCTCGGCTGCTGACCTTCCTCGATTACGTAAAGCACGGCAGCCCGTGTTCGATTCCCACAGGCACCGACAACACTCCCTTCGAGGCCGGCTATGCGCTGCCCTCCGACGGCCTCACGTACTGGATCAACACCGACACCTTTCCCCGCGAACTGCTCGTCGATGAGGGGGCAGCGGCCATCGCGGCGATCAACGCGGCCGCGGCGACGTGGAATGCCGAAAAAGCAGTCCCTACCCTCGTCCCTGGGGGAACCACGGCCGAGAGGGCCCAGCGTCGGAACGATGGGGTAAGTACCATCAGCTTCGGTGGAACTCCTTCGGGGTCCATCGCGGCGGCCCTGGTGTTCGTCGTCAACGGGGAGGTCATCGAGGCAGATATCGTCTTGTCAAACGGGTGGCCCTGGTCGACCAACGAAGGTGCGTCCGGTGACTGCGGGGGCGATGGCTTGACGAAGGACCTCGAGGCCGTCATGGCCCATGAGTTCGGCCACGTGGTGGGCGCAAAGCACACGCCGAAGTCGTCGGGTTATAACCACCGCACGATGTACCCCTTTATCGCCAACGGGGAGCTGTTCAAGCGGGACCTGGAGCGGGGAGACGTCCGGAGCATCCCAGACAACGGGCCGGGCGCAGGCGGCGCGGGCGGTGCGGAACCGGTCCTGGTAGAAGCAGACTAGGAAGTAGAAGCTAAGCTGGCGGGCTAAGGCAAATCCTGTTCCCGTTGTGAGTAGTGCGTAGGGAGTGGTGAGTAGGTGGGGG
>CAZPYZ010000312.1:0-5730 GCA_964590215.1 uncultured Dehalococcoidia bacterium
ATTTTCGGCGCCTCCGAGATCATCGGCCCATAGACCGGATCGGCCGCCAGCTCTGAGCCGACCGCGTCGATGACACGCTGGGCTCGCGCCAGGTCGGTCCCATAGGCAATGGGGATGTCGAGGTTAACCCTGGCCCACTCCCGCGTCAGGTTGCTGGCAATCCGTACCTCGCCGTTGGGCACCGTGTGCACGACCCCATCCATGTCCCGTACGACCGTGCGACGGAGGTTAATCTCCTCCACCGTCCCGGTGATGGCGGCGATGCGCACCACGTCCCCCACGCGGTACTGGTCCTCCGTCAGGATAAACAGCCCGCTGATGAGGTCACGCACCAGCGCCTGGGCTCCGAAGCCCATGGCGATGCCCGCGATGCCCAAGCTCGCTACGGCAGGGAGAATATTGATGTCGAACTGGGCGAGGATAGTAAGGACCACTACCGCGATGATGACCCCTTCGGCGACCCACAGCACCACGTGGCTCAGGGTGGCCTCCCGCTTCGCCAGCTCCTCGGGCGGTTCCGCTCGGGCCCGCCGGCGTAGCGCCACCCGGAAGAGGTGTGGAACCAGCCGCTGCATGAGCCCGTGGCCCAGCACCGCGAGGGCCAGGATCAGGGCTATTTGCGCGAGAGACTTCGAGAGATCAGTCATGGATCTTGTGGCCCGGTTCTCCTTGCCTAAGTAGCCTGTTTTATTAATACGGTGACGAAGCTGGTCTTGTCACCCTGAGGAACGAAGGGTCTGGCGGCGGCGGGGCCCTCCCCACCAGACGCCGTCCTGAGCCCGTCGAAGGATGCTTCGTGCCTCAGCATGACAACGCCAGGAGCGCTTTCGGGGATACGTGTCCGAAGTCAATGAAACGGTGTACTAAGTCGGCGTTACCATTCCTGGGTCATAACCACGAAGGGGGGCGTTCCCTGAGCCCCGTCGAAGGGCCGGGGTGGCAACGGGGACTGTCGCAAATGAGCTTACCGTCGGCTTAAAGCCAGTGACAGTGCGCTGCTCAGCTTCAGCACGTCCTGGTTGGTGCGTCGCAGCCTGGCGCTCAGTTGGGCAGCCATGTTTCGGATCACCCCTGTAGCCGAGCTGAGGGACTTGTCGAAGTCCCCTTGGGAGATCTCCATCAGGGTGATGTCCGTCAACGCCGTGACCGTGGCCCCCGCAGGCTGTCCGCCTCGAGCAGGGCCATCTCCCCGAACGCGGGATGGTCGGAGGAATCCATCTCCACGAAGGACTTCTCCGCCTCACCCACGCTGATGCGGGAGAGGCTGAGGGTAACGGTGCGGGAGACCTGCACCCGGTCGCTCACCAGGATGTACATCGAGTCCCTCGTGCTCCTTCATGAATCACCGTCTGCCCCTTGGCGGCTCGCGTTAGCCGGCCGCATTCCGCGATGCGCGCTAACTGTTCTGGTGGGAGGCCCTGAAACAGCGGATTCGCTGCAAGGGTGGAACGCGGGCGACGCCGCCGGCCGGGCGCCTCCTCTAAATGATGCCTTTGCCCAACTGCTCGTAGGCATCAAGAAGCTCACGCTCGCTCTTGATCCTGGCTTGCAGCTCCTGGAGTTCCTTGCGTCGGGGGATCAGCTCATCCTCGACGATGGACTGCTTCTCCACGTCCCGCTTCAGGTCCGCCGCGGCCTTCATCTTCGCCACGGCGATGGCGATCTCCGTCTGCTTTTCCATGATGCTGCGGCCGAGATCCACCACCAGCTTCTGCTGCTCTTCATAGACCGCCCGCATCGCCCGGCTGCGTAGTCCTGCTTCCAGCCCTTCCCATTGCTGGTCCGCGTCCCGCAGATCGACCTCTGCTGAGCTGCCCGCCTCTTGTTCCGTCATGGGTCCTCCGCTGTTACCAAGACGCCAGCAAGGATACCGCAAGCGCCCCGTGCATGCACACCGCGCTCGCCGCCACGCGACCAGCCGCCGTGCTGCACCGGTAAGGCGGTCTACGCTAAAGCCGGTGTCACGCGGACGCGCTCATCCCCTCGGCCCTACCAAAGACGGGGTGCGGGCCGCGCGCCAATCGGTTTGGACGTGACGCCCTACGTTGGGCAGCAGAAGGGCGTCCATGCTATCCTCTCACCGCCATGCCTGACAGGATCGCTATCGTTACCGGCGCCGGATCCGGCATCGGCAGAGCCTCCGCTCTCGCCCTCTCGCGAGCTGGCTACAGTGTTGTACTGGCGGGCCGGCGGCAGGGCCGCCTTGAAGCGACCGCCAAAGAGGCCGCGTCCCGTACCCTCGCAGTTCCCACCGACGTCACCGACCCCACCTCGGTGAAGAACCTTTTCGCAAGGACCAAAGAGACTTTTGGCCGTCTCGATGTCCTCTTCAACAATGCCGGCATGGGGTCGCCCCCCGCCCTCCTGGAAGACCTCACCTTCGAGCAGTGGAAGTCGGTAGTTGATACCAATCTCACCGGGGTCTTCCTCTGCACCCAGGAGGCCTTCAGGATCATGAAGGATCAGGACCCCCGGGGTGGCCGCATCATCAACAACGGTTCCATCTCCGCCCACGCCCCCCGGCCCAACTCAGCGCCCTATACATCAACCAAGCACGGCGTGATGGGCCTGACCAAGGCCGCCGCGCTGGATGGCCGGAAATACGACATCGCCGTCTGCCAGATCGATATCGGCAATGCCGAGACCGAGGCGACGGCCCGCATGAAGGAGGGCGTCCCGCAGGCCCATGGCGCCATCGCGCCCGAGCCGACCATGGACGTCGAAGACGTCGCACGGGCGGTGGTGTTCATGGCAGGCCTGTCCCCCGACTCCAACGTCCAGTTCATGACCATCATGGCCACGAAGATGCCCTTCATCGGTCGGGGCTAACGCGGTCTCCTTTTCCCCTTCTACCCCCCAACCCCCCTGCGCACCTTGTTCTCATCACTACAATGACGAATCGGCCCTTTTGTACCCTGAGCCTCACGCCAAGCCTGTCACCCTGAGGAACGAAGGGTCTGGCGGTCGGGGCCACCTCCCCATCAGACCTGTCCTGAGCCGAGCCGAAGGATGCTTCACGGAGCCTGCCCTGAGCTTGCCGAAGGGTCAGCATGCCCATTGAGCGTGAACGCGACTTTTGGGTCACAGGCTTCAGCGTGACAAGCCTCCGGCGAGGTTCAAGGGTAGTCCTTTCACTGGCGCCCCTGACCGTCACCCACCCGATCACGCCCGTATCCCGCCGATTTTGAGAATTTTTTGGGAAAAAAGCCCTTGGGGACGTCGTTCAAGGCGCGGAAACTTGTCCCCGTGGCCGATGGAGAGGGGGAGACGCCCGGCCGCCGTCGATGCAGCTGCTGCAGGTGCTTCACAGTTGACAAAGCTCCTGCCCGGCGCGATAAGGTCCCCCACGGATAGGCGAACACGGGTCCTCCCGCTGGCCCTGCCGGTTGGCCGGCGGTGCGGTACGGCTGGCGCTCGCCGGGGCTTTCTGCGCTCGAGAGGAGGCAGTTTATGTACACAGTCCGGGTGGAGTTCACGGTGCCACCCGCCAACATCGTCCAGTTCGAGGACGCGGCCGCCCGTTTGGGGGCGGCGGAGCGGGGACAGCGCGGGGTCCAAGGGTTCTCCCTCTGGAACTCCGTGGGCAGTCCGACCCAGTACGTGGTGCTGGCCCGCGCTGAGAACCGGGAGGTCTTAAACCGGATGCGCCGGTCGGACGCCTTCAGGCTAGCGGTAGGCGGGGTCACGGCGGTGGCCAACCTTAGCCGGGCGCCGGAGGTGTACGAGGTCGTCTTCGATGCGGGGACGGCCGGCGGTCAGTTCCTGTCGCTCAGCGAATGGAACGTCATCGGCGGCCCGGAGGGCGCGGCGGCCTTCGAGGCCAGGATGCGGCAGATGGCGGCCATCCATGAGAAGGCCGTCCCCGGCTGGCTCGGAACCCGGCTGCGGCGATCCCTGGCCGCGCCTAACCGCTACCTCACCATCCGCTACGCCTCCGCACTGGAGGGCGCGCAGCCGGCCAAGGACCCGCCCGCGGTGCAGGAGTTCCGGCGGGCCAACCCGCCCGACAAGTACGCCAGCGGCCAGGTGTCGGTGGGGACCTTCGAGTCGGTGTTCGCCATCGGACCGCGGGGACGCCGGGTCACCCGTTGAACAGCCAGGGGAGTAGGAAATAAGGAGGCAAGCCATGGCAACCCTGTACGTGCGGCGATTCAGCTTCAAGGACTCCTTGACGGATGCCCAGCTGGTGGACGAGTGGAAGTTTCTGATGAACCAGGCGGTGCCCGCCGTGGAGAAAGTCCCCGGCGTCCGCTCCTGCAAGGCCTACTGGGGAGCGGGTGGCCTGCGGGCCGACATCACCGTCTTGATAGACATGGACGACGCGGCCGTGTACGAGCGCCTCGTCGCGGACCCGGGGGTCCGCCCCCTCATCGCCCGGCTCTACGGCAGTTGGGACCTGAAGACGGCAACCCAGACCTTCCGGCGGGAGGTGACCCCGCAGGTCATCGCGGCCCTCAGCGGCACCTAGACCCCGATGAAGGACCAGCTGACCCGGGGTATTGCGGGGGCGCTGCTCTGCCTCGCCCTCGTGGGTGGGACCATTGCTCGCGTTGAGCTTGTGGGGGCAGACGCGACGCAGGACGAGCTGGCAGCGGCCTACCGGTCCATCCTGTGCCGTGAGCCCGACGCCGAGGGGTTGCGCACGTGGACCGAGGCCGGGCTCTCCGCCGAGGAGGTAGCGGGTTCGCTGCGCGGGTCAGCGGAGGGCCAGTGGGTGGCCGCCGTCCGGGCGGAGTACACCAGCTTGTTGGGCCGCGACCCCATTCCCGGGGACTGCGTGGGGCTGCACTCGTGGGCAAGGGGGAATCCAAGGCTGACGGAGATCCGCCGGGCCATGCTGGAAAACCAGGAGTACCGATCCAGCGCGGGCCCGGCGGCGACGGTGCTGGCCCGCTTCGAGCCCGCGCCGCAGCAGCTACCCGAAGGCATCGCGGTGGGCCCCGACGGCGTGTACGTCAGTCTCTGGTCGGCGGAGCAGATCTGGCGTGTGGGTGTCGACGGCCGCAGCTCACCCTACGCGCAGCTGCCCGCGGGCCGGCCGGGTATGTCCGCCACTCTCGGGCTCCACCGTGAGCCCTCGGGGGAGCTCTTCGTCGTCTACCTCGCCGGCACCCCGGAGGTCCCCAGCGGCGTCTACCGGGTGCCCGTGGGTGGAGGCGAGGCCCGCCTCCACGCCTGGACCGATCAAGCTGGCTTGCCCAACGACTTGGTCCTGGATCGCGCAGGAAACGTGTACGTGACCGATTCCGTTGGTGGAGCGGTGTTCCGCGCGGGCCCCGCGGGTGGGGAGATGGAGCGCTGGCTGCAGCACCCTCTGCTGGCCGGCGACCTGGCGGCCTGCCCCCCGGCCCATCATCCCTTCGCCCTCGGCGCGAACGGGATCGTGCTGACCTCCGCGGGTGACCTCCTGGTCGCCAACACCACCAGGGCCACGGTGGTGAGGGTGCCTGTGAACGCCGATGGGTCAACAGGGACGCCGCAGCTCTACGCCGGGCCCGACTGCCGTCGGCTGAAGGGCGCCGACGGCATGATCCTGGATGCCGCCGGCAACCTCTACGTGGCCGCCAACAGCATCCACCGCATCGTAAGAGTCACACCCGGCGGCGAGATCAACGTGCTGGAATCGGGCGGCGCCCTCGATTTCCCCTCCGCACTGGCTTTCGGGAGCGGCCCGACCGCCCGCCGGGTGTGACTCTTACGATGCGGTGGATGCTGTTGGCGGCCACGTAG
>CAZPYZ010000313.1:0-5704 GCA_964590215.1 uncultured Dehalococcoidia bacterium
GTAGAGGTTGCCGAAGGGCGTCATCTGCTTGATGGTCTTGGAATCTAGCACGTCGGGGCGGGGAGCAACGGCCCTAGCTAGAGAGTCCCTAGTCTCCAGTCTCTGGTCTCCAGCCTCCTCGCCACGGCCCGGGTCTTCGCCGGAGGTGAGGACCTGGCCTTCGCGGCTGCCGTCGCGGTAGATGGTGATGCCTTTGCACCCTTCGCGGTAGGCGAGGCGGTAGGCTGTGGCCACGTCCTCCACCGTCGCCGTCCTGGGGAAGTTGATGGTCTTGCTGACCGCGTTGTCGGTGTAGCGCTGGAAGGCGGCCTGCATGCGCACGTGCCAAAGCGGCTCGATGTCGTGGGCCGTGACGAAGACCCGCTGCACGTCCTCGGGCACGCCCGTCACCCCCCGGCAGGAGCCCCTGGCCGCGATGACGTCCATGAGGTGGTCGGAGTAGAAGCCTCGCTCCCGGGCGACGGCCTCGAAGTAGGGATTGACGAAGCGTTCCTTGATGGAGCCCTCCAGGCCGTGGTGCTGGAAGCAGAGGGCGAACACAGGCTCGATGCCGCTGGAGGCCCCTGCGATGAGGGAGATGGTGCCTGTGGGGGCGATGGTGGTGCGGGTGGAGTTGCGGATGGGACGGCTGGCCCGCTCGTAGGTGCTTCCCTTCCAGGCGGGGAACTCACCCCGCTCCGTGGCCAGCTCAACGGAGACGTCGTTGGCCTCCCGGCTGATGAAGCCCATGACCTCCTCGCCCAGGCGCAGCGCCTCCTCCGAGTCGTAGGGAACCCCCAGCTGCACCAGCATGTCGGCCCAGCCCATGACCCCGAGACCAATCTTGCGGGTGGCCTTGGTCATCACCTCGATCTCGGGGACGATGTATTCGTTCATGTCGATGACGTTGTCGAGGAAGCGGGTGCCGAGGCGGGTGACCGCGGCGAGTTTCTTCCAGTCGATGTGCTCTCTGGGGTCCTGCCCCCAGGCGGCGCTACTCAGGCCGGAGGCCAGCACCATGCGGGCGAGGTTGATGGAACCCAGGTTGCAGGACTCGTAAGGCATGAGGGGCTGTTCCCCGCAGGGGTTGGTGCTCTCCACCATGGCGATGTGAGGGCAGGGATGGTCGCGGTTCACCCGGTCGATGAACACAATGCCGGGGTCGCCGTTCTTCCAGGCGTTCTCTACCATCTTCTGGAACACGTCCCGAGCCCGCAGCCGGCCCGCCACCGCCCCGTCCCGGGGGTTGATGAGGTCGTATTCCCGGTCCTCTTCGACCGCCTGCATGAACTCCTCGGTGACGGTGATGGAGATGTTGAAGTTGGTGATGGAGACCATGTCGTCCTTGCAAGCGATGAACTCCAGGACGTCGGGGTGGGTCACCGGCAGAATGCCCATGTTGGCGCCACGGCGCATGCCGCCCTGCTTGATGGCTTCCGTGGCGGCGTCAAACACCTTCATGAAGGAGACAGGGCCGCTGGCGATCTGGCCCGTGGAGGAGACGATGTCGTTGGCAGGCCGGAGGCGGCCGAAGGAGAAGCCTGTGCCGCCCCCTGTCTTGTGTATCAGGGCGGCATGCTTCACCGACTCGAATATCTCGTCCAGAGAGTCCGGGACCGGCAGGACAAAGCAGGCGGAGAGCTGCTGCAACTCGCGGCCCGCGTTGGCCAGAGCGGGAGAGTTGGGCAGGAAGTCCAGGCTGGCCATGAGGTGGTAGAACTCCTCGGTCCAGCCGGCGATGTCGGCGCTGGGGTTGTACAGGAACTCGGCGTCAGCCAGGTTTCGGGCGACCCGCCGGAACATTCCTTCGGCGTTCTCCACTACGCGACCTTGCCTGTCCTTCTTGAAATAGCGCTTCTCCAGGACGGTGGTGGCCTGGGGAGTCAGTTGCGGGCGGCCGGTCACCCGGGTGGGCGCCCGGTACGGGTTTACCAGGGTACGGCCGTCAGGCAGAAACTCCGAGGGGATGGAGCGGCCGGAGCGTTTGGCGGCGATCTCCTGGACCAGATGGGCGACGACGTCCTTGTCCCGGATGTTGATTCGGACTGCGATGCGGGCGATCTCTCCTGGGAGGCCGTCCGGAGTCGTGCCGCGTCCTGGGTCCTCGCCGAGAAGGGTGGCGAGGGCGTCCCTGAAAGGGTCGTTGCCTGGATGTTGAGCCGTCATGGTGTTTCTCCTTGGTTCACGCTCCATCGGGTGGATAGGCCCGCCCTGCTCATGAAGCTGATCTGTCGCCCCTGTGCCCCCAGCCCCGGCTGCCCTCGGTACTTGTTCCTGAATCCGTAGGGCGGCCATCCTCCCTACAACAATTAGAACACCTGGAACACCGTCAGGGGAGTTCCAGCATCAACACCGCTCTGCCGGAGAGGGCAAAGCGCCGCTCGGAGCCTCGTACCACCTCTGTGAGGTAGCCTTCCCGAGCCCAGAAGTCGGTCCAGGCCATAGTGGTGGTATGGCGAGACAAGAGCTCCTGTAGCTGAGCTTCGGTGCTATCCCCCAGGCGGAACAGTTCGGTGAAGATGGCAAGGGTCTGTACCTGCGGTTCGAGCCATGGGCGCGGATCGGGTCGCTCAACAGGCGAGGGCGCCTGTTCTACATTGTTTTCGGCGGGCGCGGGCTTCTGCGCTACGTCTTTGTCGGCGGGCGTAATCGCCGATGCGCCAAGTTCGGCAGACGCTCCCGCCTGCTCCCCCTGGTCCACGGGCTGCGGTTCGGGTGGGCCGTCGTCGCTGGTCAGGCTGGACATGGGAACCTCCTAAAGGAAGTGAGGAAGTTAGGAAATAAGGAAATAAGGGTCCACCCAGCCTGACTTCCTGACTTCCTCACTTCCTAACTTCCTATTCTCGGTCTCCGGCCGCGGCGTCGGCCCTGGCCGGTGGGGGTTTCCTCCGGCAGCAGGGGTAGCTGGTTGGCCGGAGCGGGGGCACGCCCCGTGGCCAGGTTTTCCACCTCTCGGCGCAAGGTCTCCAAGTCGGTGAACTCCCGGTAGACGCTGGCGAAGCGGACGTACGCGATGTGGTCGAGACTCCGCAGCCGGTCCATCACCATCTCCCCGATGAGGGTGCTGGGGACCTCGGCCCGTCCCATGCGCCGCAGCTCGGCTTCCACCTCGTTGGAGAGCCTCTCCACCGTGCCCGTGGGCAGCGGGCGCTTGGTGCAGGCCGTCCGGATGCCGCCCGAGAGCTTGCCCCGGTCGAACTCCTCCCGTCGACCGTCCTTCTTGATGACGTACAGCGTCTGAGCCTCGACCCGCTCGTAGGTGGTGAACCTGGACTGGCATTTCAGGCATTCCCTGCGGCGCCGGATCCCGGCGTCCACGTCCCGGGAATCGATGACCTTGGAGTCCGTATGCTGGCAGTATGGGCAGTGCACAAGAGCAGTCTACCATAACTTGTGATGCAGGGTCACAGTAATACCAGATATAGGGATTGTCAAGGGGTTCGGTGGGAAAGCCCGCAAGAAAAGGGCGGATTCTTGAAGCAGCCCCGCTCCCTAAGAAAATGTGGAGCAGGCGCCTTCGCCTGCTGGCGTCCCTGCTGCGTTCATCCCCGTGTGCGCCGCCCGAGGGGCTTGCCGCCCGACGATTGTCCCCTCGGACGCCCGTCAAGGGCTGTACACCCGGCGCCGGCAGGCGGAATGCCTGCGCTCCCAGTGGCCTACGCCCGGCGCCTTGCAGGCAAGCCTGTCCCGAGCGGAGCCGGAGGAATGCCTGCGCTCCCAGAGACGGCCTACGCCCGGAGGTGTCGCGCCGCCTCCTCCGGTGGGTGAAGGTCCTTGAAGCTGCGCCAGAGGGCAAGGTCGTAGCCGATCTTGATGGGGCCCGCGACAAGTAAGGGGGCGCCCACTGCGACGGACTGCATGAGGAACCCCGCGATGGTGGGGCTGATGCTCTGGGCGACGATGCGGACGACATTGGTGATGCCAGCGGCGCCCGCCCGTTCTTCGGGATCGACGACGGCCATGAGGTATGACTGACGGGTGGGCACGTCCATGCGGGAGAGGGACTGGCGGGCCAGGAAGAGCGCTCCCGCCGCGAAGGGGGAGGGTGCCAGGGCGATGGAAGAGAGGAACACGCTGGAGGGGATGTGGGTAAAGACCATGGTGTTCACCAGGCCGATGCGGCCCGCCAGGGGCGCCGCGGCCAGGAAGGACGCCGCCTCCAACAAACCTCCCGCGAAAAACAGCTGGCCCAAATGCTCCAGAGAAATGCCCTGGACCGTATGGAGCCAGTAAGCGAGGAAGCCTTCTATGACCAGCCCGCCTCCGAAGGAATCCACGCTGAAGAGGGCGGATAGCTTGGCCACGGTTCGGGTCGACCGCCGGACTCCCCAGGCGCCTGGCCGAGGCGCGCCTGGTTGGAGTTCCACGGCCGGTCCCAGGGCCAAGAAGAGCCCGAGAGCCACCAGGGCCAGGATGGCGTAGAGCAGGAAGAGGAGGCGCAGGGCTTCCAGCACGGCCATGGATGGCAGGAGGGCTGGGAGGCCCGCCAGGAGGGCGCCCAGGGCCCCGCCGGCGGCGCTGCCCACGTTATAGAGGCTGAACAGCAGGGTGCGACGGTGGGCCGGCGCGGTCTGAGGCAGGATGGCCTGCTCGATGGTGAGGAAGCCGCCCCGCTCGTTGGTAGCGACGCTGATCGTGCCCGTCAGCGCGGCGACCAGAAGCAACCAGAAGTCGGAACCGAGGGCGAAGGCGAGCCCTGCGGCGGCCATAAGGACCGCGTTGGCCTTCAGCAGGCGGCGGCGGCCCCAGCGGTCCGCAACGCTGCTCAGGAAGAGGGTGAGCGCGGCGGCGCCGATGAGGCTGGCGCTAAGGATGACCCCGATGCGCACCGGGTCGAGGCCGAGCTCATCCAAGAAGCGGCCCAGCACTACGGCCAGGAAGCCGTAGCCGAAGGCACGGGCGGCTCGGGCGGCCAAAATGAGCCGGCCGTCTCGGTTAAGCCAGGGGAGCACGGGGAACCACAGATTTCACAGATGGTGCAGATTGGCACGGGGGCGCGGGCATGGCACCGCCGTCTTCAGGGTGGTTGGCGTCGCGCACGCGCCGCGGGAGCACCGGGAAAGGTCCCGCTCTAGGCGAGGGGTACCCGCCCCTGGGCAGCATTTCGAAGCTGGCGGTCGAAGGTGGCGAGGGGGGTATCCAGTCGCTGAGCGAGCAGAAGGTAAGAGGCGTCGTACGCGGTCAGGCCCGTCTCCAGTGCGAGGCCCAAGACCGCGGGAAGATGAACGCCGTCCAGACGAACGTCGAAGGCGAGACCGTCTCGGAGCTGCTGTGCCACGAGCGCCTGCTGACCGGGCGCCGCGACCGCCTTGTTTCTGGCGATGTTAGCCAGCTCGTAATGGAGAAGGCCCGGTGCCTGCAGCTCTGCACCCGTCAACATCTGCCGGGCCCGCGGGGCTTCCGGCTCGCCAAAAATGATGGCCGCCACGACTGAGGCGTCAACGACCATGGCGTTCGTCTCGCATCTTGCGGATCATCTCGACCGAGGACTCGGTCCGTAACCCGCTGGCCTGACCTCTCTCGTACAGCTCTTCGAGGGTGAGCCTGTGAGGACCGGCCGCGTCGTCCAGGATGGCGCGCAATTCGCCCTGAAGGGAGCGATGGTTGCGTTTGGCCCGCTCGCGCAGGCGCTGAACCGTTTCGTCCGGGAGATTCTTGATGGTAATGCTCACAGGCACAGGGGGCCTCCGGTTGCTTTCTGCAACCAGAATAGCACCAGCATGAC
>CAZPYZ010000314.1:0-5691 GCA_964590215.1 uncultured Dehalococcoidia bacterium
GCTCTTCAAGCAGTTCTCCTTCCCCGGCGGCATTCCCAGCCACGCGGCTGCCGAGACCCCGGGCTCTATCAATGAAGGGGGAGAGCTCGGTTACTCGCTGGCGCACGCATTTGGAGCCGCCTTCGATAACCCTGACCTGCTGGTAGTCTGCGTGGTCGGCGATGGCGAGGCGGAGACCGGGCCTCTGGCTGCTGCCTGGCACTCCAACAAGTTCCTGAACCCCGCGACAGACGGCGCCGTCCTCCCGGTACTCCATCTGAACGGCTACAAAATCGCCAACCCCACCGTGCTCGACCGCATACCGCCGGCCGAACTTGAACAGCTGCTGCTGGGGTACGGTTACAGGCCGTATTTCGTGGAGGGGAGCGAGCCCGCCGAGATGCACCGGGTGATGGCGGGGGCCCTGGACCGGGCAGTGGACGCCATCGAGCAGATCCGGAGCACAGCCCGGTCGAAGGGCCGGAGCGCACGCCCGCAGTGGCCGATGATTGTACTGCGGACGCCCAAGGGCTGGACAGGGCCGAAAGAGGTCGAGGGCGAGCAAGTGGAGGGCACCTGGCGCGCCCACCAGGTGCCCCTCGCCGAAGTGCGAACCAATACCGCCCATCTGACGATGCTCGAAGAGTGGCTAAAGAGCTACCATCCCGAGGAGCTGTTCGATGGGGACGGACGGGTGGTCCCCGAGGTCGCCAAGTTGACCCCGACGGGGGAGCGCCGGATGGGGGCGAACCCCCACGCCAACGGCGGGCTTCTGCTCCAGCCGCTGCGGTTGCCCGATTTCCGCTCGTACGCCCTCGACGTTCCTCAGCCCGGAGTAATAACCGGCGAGGCAACGAGAGCCCTGGGCGAGTTCCTGCGGGACGCCGTGAAGCTAAACGCAGCCAACCGCAACTTCCGCATCGTCTCGCCCGACGAACTCACCTCAAACCGCCTGGGGGCTATCCTCGACGCAACGAACCGTGTCTGGATGGGCGAGCTACAACCGGGAGACGACCACCTGGATCAGGACGGACGGGTGATGGAGGTCCTGAGCGAGCACTGTTGCCAGGGGTGGTTGGAGGGGTACCTGCTGACGGGCCGGCATGGGCTCTTTGCGACTTACGAGGCCTTTGTTCACATCGTGGACTCGATGTTCAACCAGCACGCAAAGTGGCTGGACACCAGCCGCGAGATTCCGTGGCGGGCGCCGGTCGCCTCCCTCAATTACCTGCTGTCATCCCACGTCTGGCGGCAGGACCACAACGGCTTCACCCACCAGGACCCCGGCTTCATCGACGTCGCGGTGAACAAGAGCCCGGAGGTGATCCGGGTCTACCTCCCTCCCGACGCCAACTGCCTCCTGTCGGTGATGGATCACTGTCTCCGCAGCCGCGACTACATCAACATCGTCGTGGCGGGAAAGCAGCCCGCGCTCCAGTACCTTGACATCGATGCGGCCATCCGGCATTGCACCGCAGGCATCGGGATCTGGGAATGGGCGAGCAACGACCGGGGCTACGACCCCGACCTGGTCATGGCCTGTGCCGGCGACGTTCCGACCATGGAAACGCTCGCCGCCGTCGCGTTGCTGCGAGAATACGCACCCGAACTGCACATCCGGGTGGTCAATGTCATCGATCTCATGCGCTTGCAGCCTATGGAGGAGCATCAGCACGGCCTCTCCGACAGGGACTTCGACGCTCTGTTCACCACGGACAAACCCGTGATCTTCGCCTATCACGGATACCCGTGGCTCATTCACCGCCTTACCTACCGGCGGACCAATCACCGCAACCTGCATGTGCGCGGCTACAAGGAGCAAGGCACAACGACCACTCCTTTCGACATGGTCGTTCGTAACGACATGGACCGCTTTCACCTGGCGATGGACGCCGCCGCTCGAGTCTCCAAGCTGGCAGGCCTGCGCGCCTATCTCCAGCAGGACCTGGGCGCGAAGCTCCTGGAGCACCAGAGCTACATCAGAGAGCACGGCGAAGACCTGGCGGAGATACGGGATTGGAAGTGGCCTGCGGGTCTGGCGGGTACGGGGCCAGGCAATGCTTGAGAACGTAGACGTCGGCGAGCGCTCGCTGGAGTCGTATCGGGGCATCGTCCCTGACGCGCAGATCGATGAACTGAAGCAACAGGCGCAGGACCTCCGAGGCATCCGGGTACTCCATCTGAATGCGACGCCCTATGGCGGCGGCGTCTCGGAACTGCTGCGGTCCGTGGTCCCGCTCCTGAGCGACCTCGGGCCGGTGGCCGATTGGCAGATCATCGGCGGGGACGAGCGCTTCTTCACCACAACCAAGGCCAGCACAATGCCCTGCAGGGGGCCACGCGAGGGCTCACCCCTGACGAGCAAAGGGCATTACCAGCAGGCATCGGAGGCCAACGCCCGGCTGCTGGAGGAGGGGTACGACATCGTCTTCATCCACGACCCACAGCCGGCCGCCCTCCCCCTGGGACCTCGGTGCAGCCAAACCATCACCTCTGTGCGGTAGCCGGCACCTCGCGCCGGAGCAACAGAGCGCTGGAAACCACCGTGATGCTGGACGCGGACATGGCGAGGGCCCCGAACTCGGGACGCAGCGCTATCCCGAAGGAGGGGTACAGCAACCCCGCGGCAACCGGGATGGCGATGACGTTGTGGAACGCGGCCCAGGAGAGATTCTGCTCGGGGATTGCCGTTCGCGTCGGGCGCGCTTAGTATCGAGCCCACCTTTTGGAAGTGGGCCCCATGGCTGGTCGTAGCGCTTACTGCGCTCGCGGCGCAGGCGCTGTCCTTCCCGTGATCCGTGTCGCGCTGTTGGCATTGAGCACGGCGGTCCTCACGCCGGCAGTGCCGCACTGGGGGAAGGACAACCACATTTCGGGGTGGGGGCGCTGCCATCACTGACGTGTCGCCTCGTTGGGCTTCCCAGCCGTACAGAAGCAGTTCGGACGCTTGTAATGCTCCGTCTTGTAGTAGGCCAACAACAGGTCCACCAGGCGATCCGGGTCTTCGTCATAGAGCACGACCGCCCCGGTCTCCTTGTTGCAGAGGCGCACTAGCTCTTCCACCGCATCGGCGACTCCGCCCGTTCCCTCGAGCACGCCGATGAGCCGGCCCTCGTCGTACGCGATGGAGAACTCCCCAAGCGTTCCCGAACGCCCACCGACGATGATCACCACGTCGGATGAGCGGATGTTGAGGATCTCCCGTCCCATCAGCCCGGAACCGGAGTACACCATCAGGTCGAAGCCCTCCAGTGGTGAGGAATAGCGCCCCACGTGTTCCTCAGCCGAGAGCGCGGGCGATACCCCAACCACCAACCCGCCGGCAGCTTTTGCACCCCGGACGGCAGCATAGGCCAGTCCCGGGCACCCTCCCGTGATGAGGGTGCAGCTCCGCTTGGCTATAGCCTCTCCCAAACGCTCCAGACGTGCCAGCAGCGCTGGTGCGAACTCGCCTTCCGCCGAACCCATGACTCCGATGGTCATCTGCATGGTTTTCACCTGCCTCCGCCTTGCCCGACTTCAAACCGCTGCCCGCCGAACCGCGGGAAAAAAGAGGGCGTGATCGCCGCGTAGCGGGCGTACTCGTCTCCAAACTCGCCCAGCACGTCTCGCTCCTCCCGCCTAGCCAGGCGGATGTACATCACCACCAGGACCGGGAACATCACCAGGGTGAGGAGGGTCGGCCACTGGAGCAGGAAACCGAGAGCTTGTGAACGTTTGATGTTTCTGGTGGTACGGCCATGCTGATCGCGTGGGTCGGCGGGCCCACCATCCGGGGAGGTCCTTTTGGGCTCCTCCGCAGGACGGATGCCGGTACAGAAACTCGTTACTACCGCGACCATTGCGCAGCTTTGCGCCCTTCCGCTATGGTGAATAACGTGCACGCACCCGCCACCGCCGTCGCCGGCCAGGCGTCGCCCCTCGCGGAAGTTCTCGCCTCCCTCCGTCCGAAGCAGTGGGCTAAGAACGTCATGGTGTTCGCGGCTCTCGTCTTCTCCATTAACCAGTACTGGGCCCTGGCAGACCTTCCCTTGTTGGCATGGCGGTCTCTCCTGGCGTTCGCCTGCTTCAGTCTGCTTTCTAGCGGCCAGTACCTCGTGAATGACGTGTTAGACGCCCCGCGGGATCGCGAGCATCCGGAGAAGCGGCTTCGCCCCATTGCGGCGGGCCGGGTCTCGCCGGCTACGGCCCTGGTGCTCGCAGGGACGCTCATCACAGTTGGGCTGGGTGGGGCCTTCTTGCTGGGTCAAGGCTTCGGATGGGTCGCGGCGGTCTACGTCGGCATGATGCTGATTTACAGCACCTCCCTGAAGCACCTGGTGATCATAGATGTGTTCGTCATTGCCGCGGGATTCGTAGCCCGGGCCGCAGGTGGCGCGGTTGCCATCGGCGTCCCGATCTCGCCCTGGCTCTACCTGTGCACTCTTCTGGGTGCCCTCTTCCTCGCGTTAACGAAGCGGCGGCAGGAGCTGGTCCTGCTGCAAGATTCGGCCCCAGGGCACCGCAGTAACCTGGAACAGTACTCCCTGGCGCTGGTAGATCAGATGATCAACGTCGTGACGCCCAGCACCGTTATCGCGTACAGCGTGTACACCTTCACCGCGGAGGGGCTACCCCGCAACCACGCTATGATGTTTACGATCCCTTTCGTTCTCTACGGTATTTTCCGCTACCTCTTTCTCTCCCATGCCATGGGCCAGGGTGGCGCGCCGGAAGACGTGTTGTTCACTGATCGTGCTTTGTTGCTGAATATTGTCGCCTGGATCGCCGTCGCGGCCGCTGTTCTAGTCCTGTTCCGGGACGCGTAGTACACTTTACGTTCGCTGTCTGGTGCATTTTTCGGACCCCTTGGGGGATAGGTGTTGTCCGAGTTTGAGGAGCCTGCCGCTGGGCAGGCTCCTCGCGGAGAGGTCCCCTGGGGAGGGGAGGGAACGTAGTGGATCGTGAAGGTGGAGTCGTCGAGCGGATCGTCGCCAACGTGGAGCAGGTCATCCTGGGCAAACGGGCCGAGGTCGAGCTAGCCGTCGTTGCCCTCCTGTGCCAGGGGCACCTGCTTATTGAAGACGTACCGGGCGTGGGAAAGACCATGCTTGCCAAGAGCCTTGCTCGCTCCGTGGGCTGCAGCTTCCGGCGTCTTCAATTCACCCCTGACCTGCTCCCGAGCGATGTCACTGGCGTTTCTATCTTCAACCAGAAAACCACGGACTTCGAGTTTCGAGAAGGCCCCGTCTTCGCTCAGATCGTGCTCGTGGACGAGATCAACCGGGCGACGCCCAAAACCCAGTCGGCGCTGCTGGAGGCGATGGAAGAACACCAGGTCACCGTGGATGGCGTCCTTCATCCACTGCCCAAGCCCTTCTTGGTGCTCGCGACCCAAAATCCCATCGAGTACGAGGGCACTTTCCCCCTTCCGGAGGCTCAGTTGGACCGGTTTTTGATGCGCCTCCGCTTGGGTTATCCGTCCCAGACGGATGAAGTGGCCGTGCTGGATCGCCAGCAGCTGCAGCACCCGATCGATACCCTGAGCCAGGTGGTCGGAGTTTCCGATCTCCTCCGGATGCAGGAACAGGTGAAGTCCATCTACGTGGACCCTCTGGTGTCCCAGTACATCGTGAGCATCGTAGATGCGACCCGACATCACGAGGGCGTTTATCTCGGCGCCTCTCCTCGGGGTTCTCTCGCGTTGTTCCGCACCGCCCAGGCCCTGGCTCT
>CAZPYZ010000315.1:0-5675 GCA_964590215.1 uncultured Dehalococcoidia bacterium
GGTCTGGCGGTGGCGGGGCCTCCCCACCAGATGCTTCCTTCGTCAGCATGACAGCGCTAGGAGAGTTGTCGAGGATACGTGCGCGAACTTATGAAACGGTGTACTTAGCATACCGCCAGCGGATCCTTTGCTAGCAAGTGTCAGAATACCGCAGCCAGGCGCTAGCCTCCTCCCTGCCGCCGCGCCCGCACGACCTCAGGGTTGGTCGAGTCCGCCCCCATGTAGACCCCCTTCTCCCAGGACCGCTTGAGCGGGTCACGCACGTCGAGGGACATCCTTCCGATGCCGTGGATCTCGAAGTCCACCTTCTCCCCATCCTGGAGCGGGCCGAGGCCCTCGTGGTTGGTGCCGCAGGAGATCACATCGCCGGTGTTCAAGGTCATGATGGTGGTGGCGAACTCGATGAGCTCGGGGACGTAGTGCTCCATGTCGTCGGTGTTGTAGTCGTGCCGCAACTGGCCATCGACCCAGAACTGGACGTGAACGTCGTTGGGCTCCGGGATCTCATCGGCGGTTGCGATGCAGGGCCCCAGTGGGGCAAAGGTATCAAAGGACTTCCCCAACCATGCACCCGACTTCCAGGTCCTCCTTCCCTGTTCCCGCGCCGAGACGTCGATCATTCCCGTGTAGCCAAAGACGGTCCTTCGCCAGTCCTCACGCTTCACCATCTTGGCCGGGCCTTTGATCACAATGGCCAGCTCGGCCTCGTGCATGAAGATCCAAGGATCAGTGAACTCCGGGAGCACGATAGTGTCTCCCGGCCCGATCACCGCATCGGGGTTCTTCAGGAACATGTTAAGGGGCCGGGCCTCCAGCGCTCCATGCTCCCAGTAGTTCGCGATACAGGCGAGGATCTTCCCCGGGCGGGGCAGTGGTGGGCGGAGGCGTGCGCCCGCAAGATCGACCGTCCGGCCCCCGGCCTGGAGTTCCTCCAGAAGCGGCCGGAGATCCTCGAAGTGGTCGATGATCTGCTCCATCAGGCCCTGCCCTCTCCCGTACGAGGGTGGCTTGTCCCCCGCACCTAGGGTGGCCGTAACCTCAGAGATGTCTACGACGCCGCCGTCTTTGAGGACGCCCGGGCGCACCGCGCTCCCCGGCGGGCTCTCGAACAAGACCAGTTTCATACGGCCTCCTGCGGCTTTTCCCGGCTCCCCTCGGGATTGCGGCGCCCCCACGTTATGCTAAGGCCAGCACGCGGTCAACGGGGTGCAGGAAGCCGTAACGCTGCCATTTCATTGGTGGTGTGAAATTGTTTCGCAAAAACGCATTTACGCGGCGACAGGGGGCGGCCCAGACCGGGGGTCTCACGGCGGGCGGTGGCGGTGAGGGAGGAGGGATAATCCTGGCCAGGGCGGTGGCCGCGGCCTTGGCGAGTCATGGGCGGATTGTAGCACGTATGTTTGTATGTATGCAAGGGCGCTAAAGCAGGAAAGCGGGCACTACGAACCGCCTGCTAGTACAGAAAGGCCATTCCGTGAGCTGTCTCGACTCTTCAACCCGTGACGCCTGGCTCCGTCTGCCAGACGAGGCCCTGTTGGCTCAGTGCGATCAGGTCCGCTTCCGGGCCAGCGGCCCCGGCGGGCAGCGCCGTAACAAGGTGGAGACCGGCGTGCGGCTGCTACACCGGCCCTCGGGTGTCGGCGCCCAGGCCGCGGAATCGCGCAGCACGGAGACGAACCGCGCCGTCGCGCTCCGGCGCCTGCGGCTGAGGATCGCGCTGGAAACGAGGGTGGCTTTCGACTTGATGGCGCGGCGGCTGCCAGGGGAGCTGGCGGCCCAGCGGGGCGGGGATGGTTCCCTCTCCGTCAATCCCCGCAACCCCGCCTATGCGCTCATCGTCGCCTCGGCCTTGGATGCCCTCAGTGCCGCACAGGGGAGCTACGCCCTGGCCGCCTCGGCTCTGGGGCTCACCACCAGCCAGCTGCGTCGCTTCCTGGAGGCCGATCGAGAGATCTGGAGGGCCATTCAGGAGGGAGGGATTCCCTCTCCCTCAGGGAGAGGGTTAGGGTGAGGGCTTTGTGGCGTTGCAGCGATGCGTCATAAAGGGCATTCCCTCTCCCTCAGCGAGAGGGAATGGGTGAGAGGCTTTGTGGCGTTGTAGCGATGCGGCGTGAAGGCCATTCCCTCTCCCTCAGGGAGAGGGCTAGGGTGAGGGCAGCACCGCGTCGAGTTCCACCAAGGCCCTGTAGATCACCTCCAGGACCGCCTCGGTCTCAGTGAGCGCCTGGTTATCCCAAAAACGCAAGACCCGGTATCCCTTTGCCTCCAAGGAAGCCGTACGCCGAGCATCCTCGAGAGATCGCTCGGCATGCTGGCCGCCGTCCAGTTCAACGATGAACCTGGCCTCGACGCAGCAGAAATCGGCGACATATGGCGGGATGGGATACTGACGCCGGAACTTGGCCCCGCCAAGCTGGCGGTTGCGCAGGCGAGACCAAAGTTTGCGCTCAGCGTCGGTTCCTTCCCGGCGCAGACGCCATGCGCGTTCCCCGGGCGGCTGATAGAGTTCCAGCGTCGCGGCCCTCACCCTAACCCTCTCCCAAAAGGGAGAGGGAAGGGATTACCGAGGCAGGAAGTTCAAGGGATTGACGGGGACTCCGTACTGGTGCACTTCGAAGTGCAGGTGTGGACCTGTGGCATAGCCGGTAACGCCGACCCGTCCGATCATCTCTCCCCGACCCACGCGCTGCCCGTACTGGACCAGGATCTGCGACAAATGGGCATAGACGGTCTGGTAGCCGTTGCCGTGATCGAGGACGATGTGGTAGCCCAGCCCGTAGCGCAGGTACTGGTTCCCCACCACTACGCCACCATCCGACGCCACCACAGGGGTGCCATAGGGCGGTGAGATGTCCATGCCCCGGTGGTACCCGCTAAACCAGTTATAGATAGGCCCATGGGTCGGCCAGATCATGCTTCCCGTCGCCCCGGCCGTTCCAGGATCAGGAGCGGGGAGGCTGGCCACAGCCGCAGAGGCCAGAGGAAGGGACGGGGCCGCGCTGGCCAGCCGGATCGGCGCCTCGACAGGTTTGACCCCGCCGGGAACCATGATCTCCTGCCCCAACACCAGCGCGTCCGGTTCCGGCAGGGCGTTCCCCTTGTAACCCAGGATCTCTTCCGTCGCCGCCCGGTACTTCTGGGCGATGGATGAGAGCGTGTCCCCGTCACGGACCGTATGGAGGACCCCGGAGGTGGGCGGAATGCGCAGCTCCAGGTCAACGGCCAGCTGGTGGATGTTGGAGAGGTTGTTGGCCCACACCAGCGTCTGGGCGGTCACCCCGAACTTCTCCGCCAGCCCGTAGATGGTGTCTCCCGGCTGGACCGAGTAGGTCTTGACGATCCAGCTCTCGGCCGCGCCCTCCGATGGCCGGGCGGCCTGGGCCGTTACGGGTACTGGGGCCTTTTGGAGGTACTGCCTCTCGGCGTCTACCGATACGCCACCCGGCGCGGCTTGGCCCTCCTGAGGCCAGGCCGGCAGCCTGCCCGGTGGACAGGCGCCCTGTCTCCCGGGACCGGCGCAGACCGAACTGGCCGAAAAGACGGGAAATGCGCTCCCTGCGAATATGGCCGCTCCCAACGCGACAGAGAGGACGATCCCATGAGTCGCAAACCGCGCTGCGAAGGCTTGTCCTGAGGCCCCCCGAAGAGCCCGGCCTGAGCCCGTGGCAGAGATCTGCCCCAGCAGGGACCGTAGGGATTCGAAGGAGAGGGAGAACCGAGGAGCGGGTTTGGCGCGGGCCGGGCGCCGGTGGGGAATGTAGACCTGGCCTTGTCCGGTGGGGACTCGAAAGCTACTGCGGGCGGAAAAGCCGGGCGCTGCGCCCGACGCATATTCTCTAAGCAGAACGCACCCCCTCTTTGCAGTCCAAAGTCCCGGGCCCCACGTCCAAAGTCCCTCCCCCCGGAGTCGTTGGACTTTGGACTATGGACCTTGGACTGGTTATCGGTCTCTCGCCGGGGAGACCTTCTCTTGCTCCTTTCTCCCGCCTGCGGCGGGAGCAAGCGCAAAACAATTTGGTGGGGACGATAGCCCCCGAAACCCAACCGCCGGGCAAAGCAAAAGCGGCGGTATCCGCCGCTACTCCACCCCCCAATTATTCTGGCCCATCCAACCGGGCCGCGCTTCCGAAAAGTCTCTCGTCTCTGGTCCCTAGTCGCTAGTCCCCCGCCCTTCCGGACTCGAGACCCGAGACTCGAAACTAGAGACTCGTTACACTTCTCGGTTCAGCGTTCCCAAAAACTCGGCGTTGTTGCCGGTCTTCATCATCCGTTCGATGACTCGCTCCGTGGCTTCCGTCGGGTTCTGCGAACTCGATCCGACCATGGCAACCATGCGCCTCAGAAGGTATACACGATTCAGTGTCGGTTCGTCAAGTAGTAGCTCTTCTCGTCGTGTGCCGCTGCGCTGGATGTCGATGGATGGCCAGATGCGTTTTTCGGCCAACCGCCGGTCCAGATGCAGCTCCATGTTGCCGGTGCCCTTGAACTCCTCGTAAATCACGTCATCCATGCGGCTGCCGGTATCGATAAGGCAGGTAGCGATAATGGTGAGACTCCCGCCCTCTTCGGTGTTGCGGGCAGCTCCGAAGAAGCGCTTCGGGGGATAGAGGGCGATAGGGTCCATGCCGCCGGAAAGGGTGCGCCCGCTGCTGGGTATGGCCAGGTTGTAGGCCCGGCACAGCCGGGTGAGGCTGTCCAGCAGGATGAGCACGTGCTGGCCGCCCTCCACCAACCGCTTCGCCCGGTCCAGGGCTATCTCCGCGACGCGGGTGTGGTCCTCCACCGGCTCGTCGAAGGTGGAGCTGATGACCTCGCCCCGGACGGACCGCTTCATGTCGGTCACTTCCTCCGGCCGCTCGCCGATGAGGCAGACCATGATGTGCAGGTCTTCGTAGTTGGCGCTGGCGCCGTTGGCGATGGCTTTGAGCAGGAAGGTCTTGCCTGCCTTGGGTGGCGAGACAATGAGCCCTCGCTGCCCCCGTCCGATGGGAGAGATGATATTCACCAGCCTCCCCGAGAGGTTCTGCGGGGTTGTCTCCAGGTCGATGAGTACCTCGGGGAAGATCGGCGTGAGGTTTTCGAAATAGGGGCGGCGCCGTGCCACCTCGGGTTCGAGGCCGTTCACGGTGTCTACCCGCAGCAGACCGTAGTACTTCTCGCCCTCTTTGGGCGCCCGGATCTGCCCGGTAACCATGTCGCCGGTGCGAAGGCCAAAGCGCCGCACCTGCGATTGCGATACGTAGATGTCGTTCAGCCCCGGCAGGAGGGTCTCACCCCGCAGGAAGCCGTAGCCGTCGTCGATGAGCTCCAGGATCCCGCCGCTGAAGATGTGCCGCTCGCCCTGTTCCTGGGCCTGGGCCAGGCGCAACACCAGGTCCTGCTTTTTCAGTGTCGCGGCGCCGGGCACCCCCACCTCCTGGGCGATGGCCAGCAGTTCTTCGCGCGACTTCTCCTCCAGCTCCTCGATATCGACTTTCGTCTCGACTTCGGCAACGGCGACACCGCCCCGCTCTTCGTAGCCCCTTCCCATCCCATCCTGGGCCTGTCGAAGGGGGCGCTGACGGGGGCGGTTATAGCGACGGTCTCTGGGCATGGACTACCTCACAGTCTCGGGTCTCTAGTCTCTAGTCTCTAGTCTCTAGTCTCTAGTCTCTAGTCTCTAGTCTCTAGTCTCT
>CAZPYZ010000316.1:0-5619 GCA_964590215.1 uncultured Dehalococcoidia bacterium
CGCGCGCTCGTTCCGCAGACTCCGGGGTAGGTTCTATCACCAGGATCTGGATGCCGCGGTCCGCCAGCTCTGAGGCGATCTCCTCCCCGACCCGCCCGAAACCGCACAAAATGTGGTGCCCTGTCAGCGCTTCAATCCTTGCCAGCATACGTCTCCCCTGCAGCACTTCTCTCAGCTCGCCTCCCACCGCCCATTGGACCATGCTGGTAAGCGTATAGAACACCAGGCCGACTCCGAGGACAATCAGGAGGATGGCAAAGATCCTCCCGGGCGCGCCGTCAGCGGGTGGACCTCGCTGTAACCCACAGTGGCAACGGTGATCACCGTCATGAAGAGCGCGTCCACAAAGCCCCAACCTTCGACGGCCATGGAGCCGGCCACACCGAAGGTGACTAGCGCCAGCAAGAGGCCGGCCAGCGCCAGCAGCCGCACTCTATCGCCCATCATCAAATCCCCCAAGCCGGGCTTTCTCGCCGGCTCCATCATCTACCAATCGGATGCTCCCTTCGAGCCCAGTACATGACGTCCTAAATAGCACTTGTATCCTCGGTGACTCTGCTGGCGCTGCCATGCTCAGAGCTGGTGACTTTTGCACTCGATCATCGGAAGACTTCCAAAGGAGCCCGGTCCGTCTGGCAGAGTGCAAGTTGACTGGTGTGAATGACAGCAAGCGCGGGCGCAGCCGGTGTCATTTGCGGTATCTGGCGCCCGATCCGCCGCTGGGCCAAGCTCAGATCACGGGCACCTTTCTAAGAACCGGTCGCATCTAAGTTGACTGGGCCAGAGCTTAGGCAACACAATGCTGGCGACATCTGCCAGAGCGAATAGGAGATCCGGTGTTATGGGGTTGCTAGACGGGAAGGTGGTCCTGGTGACGGGGGGTGGCCACGGTATCGGCCGGGCTTACTGCCTCGGGATCGGCCGTGAGGGCGGGGCCGCTGTGGTGGCCGATATTGACGGTGCTGCCGCAGAGCGCGTCGCCAACGAGATCAGGGAAGTGGGCGGTGAGGCTCTGGCTCTGGCCACCGACGTTGCCCGCTCAGAGGATTGCCAGCGTATGGCCCAACAAACCCTGGATCGCTTCGGCAAGATAGACGGCCTCATCAACAACGCCGCGATGTTCTTGAGTGTCCCGGTCACACGAGGGGGGTTCCTTCAGGTCAGTGAGGAGGAATGGGACCAGGTGATGGGGGTCAACGTAAAGGGGGTCTGGTTTGCAACCCGAGCGGTGGCGCCGGCCATGCAAGAGCGGCGGCAGGGAAGCATAGTCAACATCTCCTCCAACATGGTATTCAATGGCGGTACCGGGTTTATCCACTACGTCGTTTCGAAGGGAGCAGTCCTGGCCTTCAGCCGGGTGCTCGCTCGGGAGCTGGGTCCTTATAACATCCGAGTCAATACCCTGGCGCCGGGTTCCACCATGAGCGAGGAACATCCCACGGAAGAGGCGGTCAAGCGGTACGAGCAGTCGGCGTCGAGCCGCCTGCTCAAACGGGTGGAACGCCCGGAGGACGTAGTAGGGACCGCGCTCTATCTGGTGTCCGACTTGAGCAGCTTCGTGACCGGGCAGACCTTCCTCGTCAACGGCGGGGCGATTCTGCACTAGTTGAGGTACTTGTCACACCAGTGGTGTTACACGGTTCTCGTAGGGGTAGGCCGGAGTTTACCCTGACCCCCGCCGAAGGGTGTCCGCCCTCCGGGAAACGGTGGCATACCCTAACCATGACAAGTCCTCCCGGGCGCGCCCTGGTGTTGCCTCAGAGAATGACAATGGCCGGGGAGGTGGAGGACACCGCGGAGCATCCGAGGGCGGGTGGGCGGGCACGCCAACCCGGAGTGGGGCAAGGTCCATTTTCAGACGAATCGCCTACTAAATGTTTTCCCCCCGAAGGAGACCCATCCATGGAACTCAAGATCGCGGCGATGACTTCCCTCGCTGGTGCGATGTTGTTGAGCGCCTGCGCGCAGCCAAGCCCGGGCGCCGGCGCCCTCGCTCCCGATGCCGCGCAGGTCCAGAGTGCCGTGCAGTCGGCCACTCCTCAGTGCGAGCCGGGGAAAGAAGCGTGGCGCTCCTCCGGACCCCCCAAGCGGGGTGGGACCTTGGTGCGGGGCTCAGACACTTTTGAGCACATGGATATGACCAAGCCAGGCCGGACCAGCCTCAGCGCCACCCCACAGGTGTACAACACCCTCGTCCGCTTTCGCGCCTGTTTTCCCTCGGACACCGCGATGGTGCCCAGCTTGGCCCGTTCTTGGGAGGTTTCCCCCGATGGGCGGGCATGGACCTTCAAGTTGCGGGACGACGTGAAGTGGCAGAACCGCGCACCGGTCAACGGCCGGGCTTTCACCTCCGCTGACGTGGGCTGGATGATCGACCATCAGATGCGAGAGGGGGTGCTCCAGAGCTACTGGGAGGACGTGGCCCACGAAGAGCCCGACCCGCACACCGTGGTGTTGCGGCTGCTCCGGCCACAGCCGGACCTCCTGGGAAAAGTGGGCGATCCCTCGAATCTCATGATGCCCAGGGAGATCAAGGAGCAATACGGCGATTTCAAGACGGTGGCCGTGGGGACTGGCGCGTTTTTGGTGAAGGAGTTCAAGCCGGGCCAGAATGAGGTGCTCCTGCAGGCGAATCCCGACTACTGGGAGAAAGGGGAGGACGGCAAGCCGCTCCCGTACGTGGACGAGGTGCACGGTGTCGGATTCGGGGACTATACGACGCAGCTCGCTGCCCTGCGGGCGGGGCGCACCGACAGCACCAGCACCTTCGGGCTCCGGAAGCTGGACGCCGATGCCCTCCGGCAGAGCTATCCCCACATGCATCCCTGGGAGATGCTCGCATTCGCTCCCCAGGCCCTCTGGTTCAACCTCGGCCGCAAGCCCTTCGACGATGTGCGGGTCCGCAAGGCGGTGGCATTGGCCGTCGATCCCGAGGACCTTATCGCGGTCAACCGCGGTGGCGCGGCCCATTCCGGGTTCATTCCAGCCTCCTTGGTCGAGTGGGCCTGGCCCTCGGAGAAAGCGAAGGAGAAGTTCAAGGCCGACCCGGAGCGGGCGCGGCGCCTCCTCGCTGAGGCAGGCATCACTCCCGGCGCGCTCGAGCTGGACGTCAAGACCTGTACCGCGGGCGCCGAGGAAGCTGAGGTGGTCCAGAGCCAGCTCCAAGCGGTGGGCTTTCGAAGCAAGCTCACCGTCGTTCCCGGCGCCTGCGGCCCGGTGCAGCAGCGGCGCGAGTACGACCTAGCATGGACAGGGGTCGGCGGCGTCCTCTTCCCAGGCTACTGGATGGGAGACTTCATACAAACAGGCAGCTCACGAAACACCATGCTGTTCAGCGACCCCCAGATCGACGCGCTGGCGGAAGCGCAGGGACGGGAGATGGATGTCGCGAGGCGGAAGCAGATCATCGACCAAATCCAGGACCGCCTCTACGACCTCATGCCCTACTACCCGCCCATCGCCCGTATCTTCTACCACTTCGCTTCTTGCCGGACCAGGAACTATATGCAGCTACAGCCGGGCTACAATACGCCCTCGCCGGTCTATGCGTGGATAGACCAGGCCGGCTGTTGAGGTGAAGGGAGGCTTGCCATGGGTTGGGTAGATGCCGATGCCCACGTCGTCGAAAGCCCGCACACCTGGGATTACCTGGAACCCGCCGAGCGGAAGTACCGGCCGGCGTTGTTCACGCCTGAAGGCGCGGAGGAGCGTCAGCGGTGGGTCATCGATGGCAAGATACGCGGGCTCTTCCGCTTTGTCTTCAAGGCGGGGGCGCTGGTGGAGCGGTCCCAGGCCATAGGCAGACAGATGGAGGCCCCGCAGGCAAGCCGGGAGATGGAGGATGTCGAGGCCCGGCTACGCCACATGGACGAGTTAGGCATCGAGGTGCAGGTCCTGTACCCCACCATGTTTCTTGACCAATGCGCCGATCGGCCTGCGGTGGACGTGGCCATTTGCGGAGCCTACAATCGCTGGCTGGCCGATATTTGGCAGCGTGGCAAGGGTCGGCTGCGCTGGATGTGTGTCCCGCCCCTCCTCAGCATGCCTGACGCCCTCGACCAGTTGCGTTTCGCCAGCGACCATGGAGCCTGCGGGGTGTTCCTGCGGCCCCTCGAAGGGCCCCACAGCGTCGACCACCCGTACCTCTTTCCCCTTTACGAGGAAGCGGCCCGCCTGGGGCTGGCTATCGGGCTCCACCAGGCCAACGGGAACGCTGCCGTGGTCGATCTGCTGGCGAACCCAGACGGCGGCCGCGAGTTCTTCAACCAGTACCGGATCTTCAATGTCGGAGCCTTTTTCCGTTTGGTCAGTGCGGGTATTCCAAAGCTCTTTCCCAACCTGCGGTTCGGGTTTATCGAAACGGCGGCATCGTGGGTGCCCTGGGTCATTTATGAGCTGAGGCGTCGCATCGATAGGGTTGACAGCCGGCTCTCCAAAAACCTGATGGAGGAGTACCGGCTCTACGTCACCTGCCAGGTGGGCGACGATGTGCCCTACATCCTGAACTACTCGGGGGAGAACACCCTGATGATCGGCACCGATTATGGCCATGCCGATTCTTCGACGGAACTAGAGGCCCTGACCCGTTTGAAAGAAACAGGCGGCATCACCGCGGGGATACACCGCAAGATCGTGGACGACAATCCCCGGGCGTTCTATGGCCTGGACAATCATAATTCCCGGGTGCTCTAAGCGACTAAGTAAATAGGGGGTGAAATGATGATTCGAGCTGCGCTGGTTGCTGCCTCGCTGGCGGTTATCGGGGTCACGGCCTGCGCGAGGCCGCAGCAGCCGGCGGCGCCGGAGGCCGAAGCGCCCCGCGTGCAGTCGCTGATGGACCAGAAGAAGGCGCTTCAGTGCGAGCCCGAGAAGGAGCACTGGCGCTCCACGGCAAGCCCGAAGCGCGGTGGGGTGTTCCGGTTCCCGGAGAATAGCTCCAACCTGGACATCACGGCGCCCGGCGCGGGCGGGCGCAACCTCACGCCGCAGGTCTACCAGTTCCTGGTCAGACCACGGGCCTGCTACTACGAGGACACGGCCATGCAGCCCGATCTTGCGAAGTCCTGGCAGGTCTCCTCCGATGGCCTCACCTGGACCCTGAAGCTGCGGGACGACACCCGGTGGCACAACAAGCCGCCCGTCAACGGCAGGCTATTCACCTCCGCCGATGTGGCGTGGACCATTGACTACCAGAAGCAGGGCGCGGGGCTGCGGTCGTACTGGCAGGACGTCGAGCACCAGGAGCCCGACGCGATGACGGTGGTGCTTCGCATGAAGGAGCCCGACGCCGACTTCCTGGGAAAGCTGGGCTATGACTCCAACGTCATGGTCCCGCGGGAGGTCAAAGAGGAGTTCGGAGATTTCAAGACCACCGCCATCGGCACCGGCGCCTTCATGCTGAAGGAATACCGGGCCGCCGACCGGGTCGCCCTGGAGCCAAACCCCGCCTATAGCGACAAGGGCGCCGACGGCAGGGCGCTGCCGTACATCGACGAGATCCAAGTACTGCAGATCCCGGACTACACCGCGCAGCTGGCCGCCTTCCGGTCCGGCCAGCTCCTGATGAACGCTTCCTCCGGCGGGTTCATGAAGACCGACTCCGACGAAGTGCGGCGGTCT
>CAZPYZ010000317.1:0-5608 GCA_964590215.1 uncultured Dehalococcoidia bacterium
TTTCTTCGCCCTGCCCACCAACGCCTGGTACCAGTTGTACAACGGCAGCGGCACCGAGCCGGCCCGCTATTACTCGGTCACCAACCTGCCGGCGTTACTGCGGCAGTTCCACAACCAGGACTTCATCTTCAACAACGATTTCGCCTTCACCGACCGCTACGCCGGGGAGCACAACTACTTCGCCTCGGAGGGCAAGCTCTGGCGAGGGCGGTTGTGGGAGACGAACTTCATGGCGGATGTCCGGTCCATGAAGCTCTGGGAGTGGAAGGAGCGGGGTGGTGGCGGCACCAACGCCTTTTTTATGCTGGGCGGCGGCCACATCAACTCCCACATTTCCCGCTTCCAGCCCGGCACCTACAAGAAGGGGCACAGCAGCAACGCCGGCGCCCACCTCTTCATCCTCGATGGGGAAGGCTACACCACTACCCAGCTGGACCGGGTCAAAGGGGTTCGGGGTGACCAACCGGCAGTCCGGTACGACTGGGCACCCGGGAGTCTCTTCCTCTCCGGCGCCGGCCAGGGCTACTGGTATCACCAGCACTACAATACCTCTCCCGGTCCTACCACATACCTGGTGGTGGGAGTCAGGGGATCACGGCGCTTCGCCGCCGACCGGTGGGACGCCCAGATGCCTTCGGACCGGAACCTGGCGGACCTGGACGTGAAGACCGGCGGGAATCAGACGGAATACGGCGACGAGGATCCAGAAGTGCACCGGGTATTCGAGGAAGAACTGCGGAAGCGAGGGCTTCCTTGCCGTATGAAAGCCCTCTCGCCCTTCTGCACCGGGGAGGTGGGTCCCAGCCAGGACGGCGAGTGGGGAGACGAACACTAGCGCCTAACACAGGGCCGTTAGGCACCGTCCGGGGGGACATCGGCTTGGCCGAAGAGACCTGGGCAGCGCCGTGGCGTGATCTGAGTATAGAGGATGGGGGGTTAACCAGCAGCCGTTAGCCGGCGCCCCTCAGCAAGGCTTCGAGCACCTGCCTCGCCGCCCGGCCTGCGACCCCACGATGGCTTATCGCATGCTTCTCCGCGGGCGGTAACTCCGCGGTAGTCAATCCTCGGTCGGGCAGCAGGAACACCGGATCATAACCAAATCCGTTGGAGCCTCGGGGAGCGTGGGTGATGCGCCCTTTCACCTCTCCTCGCACTAACTGTGTCGGGCCACCGGGCACGACAATGGCGATGACACAGACAAAGCGGGCGGTTCGCCGTTCCCCCGGCACCCCGCGCAACTCGGTGAGCAACAGGTGGACCCGGTCCTCATCGCTGAGGCCGGGCCCACCATAGCGGGCGGACTGGACGCCTGGCCTACCTCCCAGGGCGTCCACCTCGATGCCTGAGTCATCAGCGAGGGTGGGGAGACGGGTTGCGACCGCGTAGGCCTCTGCCTTTAGACGCGCGTTCGCCTCGTACGTGTCGCCGGTCTCGGCGACCTCGAAGATTATCCCCTCCTGGCGCAGGTCCGTCAGCTCCCAGGGCAGCCCAGCCAGGATGTCCCGGTACTCGACGACCTTGCCGGGGTTACCTGTTGCGATAAGTAACTTGGGCGGCATCGCTCATCGCGTGATCCAGCGGGTAGAAGGGGTCTTTCATGAGGATTCGCACGGTGGGTAAGTGACCGACCGCAGGTGACAGTCCCGCCCCCGGCGACCCTCACCCTAACCCTCTCCCAGAGGGAAAGGGAATTTTCGGAGGACCGGCCCCAAGTCACACTCCCACGCCCGGCGGCCCTCACCCTAACCCTTCTTCGACAAGCTCGGGACGGCGTCTCCGGGGAGAAGGGATTTCAGACGCACAACACAGAGGCGGGCCACAATGACCCGCCCTGCACCCGTGGGACACAGGCTAGCGGCTGACGAACTCGCCGTCGAGCTTGTTCAGGGTGTCCACGAGCCCCGTGTAGGCGATCTCGGCTTGAGACGCCATCGCGACGCCGAAGAAGCCTTGTCGCCGTATCTCCTGGGCCTTCTTCTGGACCTCGAGGCGCGTGTTGTCCCACGTCTTATCCGCAAAGAAGTCGACGCTGTTCCGGGCGAACTTGCCGTCCCCGTCCATGGAGAAACCGAGGCAAGATACGATGGGCTGACAGTAGACCCCCGACACCGCGGAGTTGATGGGCATCGGCATCAGGGGCATGGTGTGAGATCCACGCGCGTCCCCAGTCACGAAGTGGCCGATCATGTACGGCTCGATGATCTCCTCGGGCGCGGGGAAAATGCCCTGGTTGCGGAGGATCGCCACGGGATCATCCTTGCCGGTGTACTTGCCGGCGATGTTGTGCAGTCGGGTCGCCGACACGGAGACCACTTGTTCATCCGGATAGGCCCGGGAGTGGATCGACTCGATGGCGAAGCGGTCCATATCCCGCAGCAGAGCACACACGTCCCAGATCCGCTCGGGGACGTCCAGGCGAATGATCCGGTCCCCCTCCTTGGCGTCCATATCCATGATGGAGATGACAAAACCTTCGTGAAGGCGGGGGCTGAGCAACAGGCCGCCGTTGTGCATCGGGTCGCAGAAGGCGAGGTAGAGCGGAAGGTTGTAGGCGCCGGGGCTGCACTTATCGGCGGCGAAGATGGCGAAGGACTCGGCGGGGCGGTAGGAGGGGAGCAGGTCGAACTCGATCTCAGCCACCGCAGGCCCCGCGCCACGGACATTGCCGGAAGGAGCATCCACCAGCAGATCCTGGCCCGCTCCGTAGTTGCCCTCTTCTCGCGCAACGTTGGTCGCGTCCATGAAGGCCTTCCAGGCTACGTCGATGTGAACGGCCTTGCTTCCCACCCCATTCGGGTGGGACATGATCATCGCGATGTCGTCCCCCGTGTGGGTGACCACGCCGTCGATGACGGTCCCGGCGGCGATGGCCTTCGACAGCTGGTCATTGACGACCTGCAGCATCTCAGGGCTCGGTTTGGTATGGCCCCCGATTGACCCGACGTCGGCCTTGATGACGCTCAAGGTTACTTTGCTCATGAGTCCTCAACGCCTCCACTGGTAGCGATTTGGCCTGGTTCAGGCTACAACGGGCGGTTGGCCAGATGCAAGATAGGACCTGGAACCGTGTTGGAAACAGGGTATCGAATCACATTTCAAACAGAGATAAACATATTGTTCTACAATATGGCCAGCGGCATGGCATTTCTCAACTAGAAACATCTTTGCAATCCATCATGCGCACTCGTGGGCGAATGCCCGAGCAGAATGAACGACGCGGAGCGCGTCGCGGTACTCACCCTTGATCCTCCTGCCCTTCGACTCCGCTTTAGGCCAGGCTCTCGGCTCAGGACGGCGTCTCCGAGAGGGCGACGGGATCGTTTCATACTAATGGGCCTCGAAGAAGATCTAGCTCCCCACTCTCTGGACATCGCGCACAAGGTGCTGCTCCGGGGATACACCTTGGCGGAGGTCGCTCGGGAATACCACGTGGCGCCATCTACCCTGCACCGGGCCCTGAAGGGCTGGCGCCAGGCCGGTCGCTTCGAGCTCGTCGACCGGAAGGCTTCCAAAGGCTTCACCGCCGAGACCGACGATGACCGGGAACTAGCAGACCGGCTGGTGAGGAAGACCAGCCTCTGGCGGGCGCGGGTCGTATCCGTGCGGGACACCACCCCAGCTGAGACCGAGGACTACCTGGCGGACCCCGGCACTCCCGCCGCGGTGGCAGCGTACACCGCGACGGACGTCCTTCACTGGGCCTTAGGAGGGGTCGCTGCGGACCTCTTACTGGACAGGCTCAAGCCGGGGTGGGTGGTCGGGGTTGCTTCAGGACGCGGGGCAGGATTCGCGGTGAGCCGCTGCGAGGAGGCCATCGGGCGGGCGCCTTCTCGGGCCAGGGACCTCAACAGCGTCAAGATCGTGTCCCTCTCTGGCGGGCAGCAGGTGGGCGCCTGGGGCGAGATGCGCATCAGCCGCGCTTTGGATGCCGACGCCAATTGCTTCGAGCTGAGCCAGGTACTCCAGGTCCCGGAAGACCACGTCACCTACATGGCCAACTGGATAGCGGCAACGGACCCACCTCACTTCACCTGCAAACTCGACCTTGCCCTGGTAGGGGCCGGGGTCCTCAACACGAACCATTTCTTCTACCGCTACCTTAAAACCGTGCAGCTCGCCGCGATGCGGGCGCCCCTGGAGCGCCTCCAGGCGCTGCAGGGGCAGGACCCGGCGCTGCTGCACCAGGTGGCAGACATCGCCCACCGGCTGTTTCCAGCCGGCGACCAGGACAGCCTCCCGGACGCCTTTCTTGACGCCATCGAGCAGGTGAACCGCGTGGTGGTCGCCGCGCTTCCCGAAACGGTCAAGAATGCCGATGAGGTCATCCTCGTGGCCGCGGGGGCACAGAAACTCCCTGTCCTCTACCCGTTGGTAACGGGGCAGTGCCCCCGCGCTCCGGTGGACCCCCGGCGGGTCATCCTGGTGACGGACCGCTGGACCGCCCAACAGCTCTGCGACATGGCCGACCCGCGGCCCGGCGGGGGTCGGTCCTAACACCGCGTTATACTCAAATGCCGTGAAGCAAAATCTGCGCCCAGTGTCATTGCGGGGACCGAGAGGGCAATCGCTGATCCGGCCTCAATGAGGCGCAGCCCCCATTCCGCAGTGAATTACGACGAAGCGCTCCGCTACCTCTACGCCCACGAAGACCGGGAGCGACTGCTGGCCGGTAACGCAGCCCAGGCCTTCGACCTGCGGCGGGTCCAGTACCTGCTTCAGGAGTTGGGGGACCCACAGTTGGGCAGGGTAACGGTCCACGTCGCCGGCACCAAGGGCAAGGGAAGCGTGGCCGCCATGGTGGCCTCGGTGCTGCAAGCGGCAGGGTTCCGCACCGGACTCTACACCTCTCCCCATCTCTGCGATTTCCGAGAGCGGTTCCGGGTGGACGGCCGGGCCATCACGCCTGATTCCGCCGCCGCCGTCGTCGACCGGGTCCGGGCGGCAGCCGAAACCTATCATCTGAAACCACCATATGGCCGGCTCACCACCTTCGAGCTGGCCACGGCCGCGGCCTTCCTCCATTTCCGGGACGAGGGCGCGACGGCCCAGGTGCTGGAGGTGGGGCTGGGCGGCCGTCTTGACGCGACGAACGTCATCCCAACCCCGGACGTGGCCATCATCACGCCCATCTCCTACGACCATACTGAGGTATTGGGCACGACCCTGGCCGCGATTGCGGCCGAGAAGGCCGGCATTATCAAGGCTGGCGGGGCATCGGTCACCGCGCCTCAGGAGCCGGAAGCGGCGTCCACCATCGCCCGCCGCTGCTACGAGGTGGGGGCCACGCTGACGGATGTCGGCAGTCGTGCCCGATGGGAGCGAACAGAGGCCGATCTCGACGGGCAGCGCTTCCACCTCAACCTCCCAACGGGTTCCCTGGACATCGGGATCCCACTGCTGGGCGCCTTCCAAATCGAGAACGCCGTCACGGCAGCTGTCGCCTGCGACGTGCTTAGGAGCCGGCTCGTCCCGGTACGCCGGCAACACGTCATGGATGGGCTTGCCAGAGTGCGCTGGCCGGGGCGCGTTCAAGTGGTCCGGCGTGACCCGGTGGTCGTCCTCGACGGTGCTCATAACGGCGCTTCGGCGCGACGCCTGGCGGAGGTTC
>CAZPYZ010000318.1:0-5593 GCA_964590215.1 uncultured Dehalococcoidia bacterium
GTGAACCTGGGGTCTGGGGCGCAGCCCCAGTGTCACCGGCTTTCCGGCCGCGCTTCGAGGCCTTTGTCGTTCAGGTCGTCGTACTATCCCTTCGATCACGAATGGATCCGCCCACGACGAGCTAAGCGACGGAGCGGGTGAGGGCCGGCTACAGGCCGTTGCCAGCGAACGAACGAATACGAGCCGTTGAAACCGGGGGGGGCCGGTGCTATACTGAGCCCCGGCAACGGCAACTGCCCTCCTCCTCGGCGCGAAAGTGGTGGATTTCTCCTCCACTTTTTTGTTCGCTGGGGCGGGAGTCAGCGCCGGTAATGGTGGAATAACAGGAGCTGTGGAGATGAAGAACGACTTCATAATAGCCATTACCCAGCTCTCGGCTGAGAAGAACCTCCCGAAAGAGGTGGTCCTCGACGCGGTCGAGGCGGCTCTCGCGTCCGCGTTCCGGAGGGAAGTTCAGGGTGGCAGCCCCAATATCTCCGTCAAGATTAACCCTAACACTGGAGACTTCAACGTCTATACCCTGAAGTCGGTCGTTGCCGAGCCCGAAGACCCAAGCGCCGAGCTAACTCTGGATGAAGCGCGCCACTTCAACCCAGCGGCCCAGCTTGGGGACGTCCTGCGCTTCGAGACCCCCCTGCCCAGCAACGCCGGCCGCATTGCCGCTCAAACGGCCAAGCAGGTAGTCATGCAGCGGCTGCGAGAGGCAGAGCGGGAGGTCGTCTTCGCCGAGTTCGCTGGAAAGGAAGGGGACATCGTCAGCGGGATCATCCAGCGAATCGAGCCCAAGCAAATCGTGGTCGACCTGGGGAAGACGGAAGCGATCCTCCCTGCAGCCGAACAAGTGCGCACGGAGCACTACCGCCCGGCGCAACGACTCAAGGTCTACGTGCTGGAGGTCTTTCGGTCGGCGCGGGGCCCTCAGGTGGTGATCTCGCGCACCCACCGGAACCTGGTACGACGGCTTTTCGAACTAGAGGTTCCGGAGATCTACAACGGCACCGTGGAGATCAAGGCCATCGCCCGAGAACCCGGCTACCGCAGCAAGGTGGCAGTGGCCGCCCGACAGGAGGGAGTGGACGCGGTCGGCGCCTGCGTGGGACTGCGGGGTATCAGAATCCAGAACATCATCAATGAGCTCAGCGGTGAGAAGATCGACGTCATCGAATGGCATTCGGATGCCGGCCTATTCGTGTCCAATGCATTGAGTCCGGCGCCGGTGCTATCGGTTTCGGTCAATGAGGAAGAAAAGACAGCCACCGTGGTTGTCCCTGACCGGCAGCTCTCTCTTGCTATCGGGCGGGAGGGTCAGAACGCCAGGCTCGCGGCGAAACTGACTGGCTGGCGGATCGACATCAAGAGCGCCAGTGTGGCGGAGGCTGAGCGGGCCGCTCGCGAGGAAGAACTCGCTGCTCAGACGCCCGCTGTCGCCGAGAGTGTGCTCATCCCCGAGGCGGAAGTCGTGCCCCGGGAACAGGCGCCGCTAGAGCCAGAACCGGCGATCGCGTCGGCGGAGGAGCCCGAGGAGCTGACACCCGCGGCCGCAGTCGAAGCTGTTCCGGTGGAACAGCTGGTCCCTGTGGCTGAGGTGGAGGAGATTCCTTTGGAGGAAGTCCCTCCCGCCATTGCCATTGAAGAGCCCGCCGCGGCGGTCGAGCCGGTGCCCATTATCCTCGCCCCTGAGCCGGCCATTGTACCGCCCCAGCGGATTCGCTTCGCCGAGGAGATCTTCGGCGCTCCGGCCGCGACCGCCGGCAAGAAGACCAAAGGCAGGAAGGGCCGAGACGACGAGGAGGCCGCGGTAGTCACGGCAAAGCCCAGGCGGGCGAAGCGTACCCGGGACAGCTATACCGTCGAAGAGGACGACGAAGTCGACGACTACGCCGGCTTGATCCCCAAGCGGTAAGCCAGGCATGTCCTGAGCGAAGTCGAAGGATGGCTCCCCATGGCTTCCCGTGGCCAGCCCCTCCGTCCACGCCATGTGCCGCAGCGCACCTGCGTTGGCTGCCGCAGCCAGCAGTCTAAACGCGATCTGCTCCGGATCGTCCGGACGCCAAGTGGTGAGGTAGTCGTCGACCCGACTGGGCGCTTGCCAGGTAGGGGAGCGTACCTCCACCAGGATACTGGGTGCTGGTCTGAAGGATTGCGCAAGGGACGGTTGGGCAGGGCATTGCATGCGGTCATCTCTCCGGAGGACGAGCGAGCTATTGCAACCGTCCTGGGTACCTTTGTGGGGGGCCGTGTAGAGGAGCGGCAGGGGCGCCTGGGCGGCGCGCGGCAGAGTCCAGCGAGAGAATTGGAGGCAAGTAGTGGCACGCAGACCACCCTATAGAGGCAACAGAGGCCCGAGAAGGCCGGGACGGAACCGGACCGCTGGGGGAGGAACGGCCATCATGGTGCAGGGCGCGCCTACGCGGGAGGTCGGGCCCGTCGAGCTGGCGCCACAAATGACCGTCGGTGAACTTGCGGAGTCACTGGGTGTCGCTGCCGTAGACGTCATCAAGGGGCTCTTGAAAGAGGGCATTTTTGCCAATATCAATCAGACCCTCGACTACAAGGTCGCCGAAACGGTCGCAACGGACATGGGGTATGAAGTCAGCGAACTCCCCCAGAGCGCACTGGCCCGGCCGGCCGGCTTGCGCCTGAAGGCCGATGAGGGGGCCCTTCGACCGCCCGTCGTCACCGTCATGGGCCACGTCGACCATGGTAAGACCAGCCTTCTCGATGCCATCCGGCAGACCAATGTGACCGCTCGCGAGGCCGGCGGCATCACTCAGCATATCGCCGCCTACCAGGTGGAAGTCGAAGGCCAGAAGATTACCTTCCTGGATACCCCCGGTCACGAGGCTTTCACGGCGATGAGGGCCCGAGGCGCGCACGTGACCGACATTGCGGTGATCGTTGTAGCTGCCGATGACGGGGTCATGCCCCAGACCATAGAGGCCCTCGATCACGCCCGCGCAGCAGGGGTGCCCATCATTATTGCCATCAATAAGATCGACCGGCCTGATGCCGACCAGGAAAAGGTTAAGAGGCAACTGGCAGAGCAAAACGTCTTGGTAGAGGAATGGGGCGGCGATACGGTTTGCGTGGCCGTGTCGGCGCGCACCAAAGAGGGCTTGCCGGACCTCCTGGAACACATCCTGCTGGTGGCGGAGCTCGAAGAATTGAAGGCCGATCCCGACCGCAAGGCGGAAGGGATCGTGGTGGAGGCTCACCTCGACCCTCAACGGGGCGCTATGGCTGATGTGCTGGTCCAGACGGGTACCCTGCGCCTCGGCGACGTGGTCGTTGCCGCGGAGAGTACTGGCCGCTTGAAGGCCATGTACGACGACCGGAACCGCCACGTCACCCGCGCCGAACCCGCTATGCCCGTGAAGATCCTGGGGCTAGGGTCGGTCCCACAGCCCGGTGACCGGTTGACTGTGGTCGCCGACGAGAAAGCAGCGCGCAGCATCGTCGAAGAGCGGGTTCGGCAACGGCAGCAGGAGGGCAGGGCCGCGGCCGTAAGTCTGACCAATCTGTTCGATCGGATCCAGACCGGCCAGATCAAAGAGCTGAGCGTGGTGCTGAAAGCCGATGTCCAGGGGAGCGTGGAGCCCATCCGTTCGTCCTTACAGAAATTGGAGGGCGACAATGTGCGGGTCAAGGTCCTGCGAGCGCAGGCCGGCAGCATCACCGAGTCGGACGTGATGCTCGCTCTGGCCTCCGGCGGTCTCGTCATCGGGTTCAACTCTCGGCCGGAGCCGGGCGCCAGGCGCCTGGCCGACCTGGAAAAGGTCGAGATTCGGACCTATGACGTGATCTACAAGCTGGTGGAGGACATCGAGGCTGCCTTGAAGGGGCTTCTGGAGCCAACCTTTGTGGATGTGGTGGAGGGTCACGCGGCGGTCCGGCAGGTGTTTAAGCTCAGCCGGCGCGGCACCATCGCCGGCTGTGCCGTCACCGACGGGCGGGCGCTCCGCGCCGCCCAGGTGCGCGTGCTGCGGGCGGGGGAGAAGATCGCGGAGGATCGCGTCGCCGGCCTGAAGCGCTTCAAGGACGACGTGCGGGAGGTCGCCACCAACATGGAATGTGGTGTTGCCCTGGAGGCCTTCCAGGAGTTCGCGGAGGGGGACGTCCTGGAGTTCTACCGGCGGGAGCGTCAAGGGTAGATCCGGGCGCATAGGGAGGGGGCACGGGAATGAGCCGTCGACTGCTGCGTATCAACGATCTGCTCCGGCGCGAGATTAGCGAACTGATTTCCCGCCAGGTCAGGGACCCGCGCTTGGCCTCGGTGGTGACCGTGACTGGTGTGGAGACCTCTCCAGACCTTTGGCATGCTCGGGTCTTCGTCAGCGTCCTCGGCGATCAGGAGGAGAAAGACGCGGTCCTCTCGGGCCTGCGCTCGGCAACCAAGTTTCTGCGTCACGAACTGGGAACCCGCCTGGATCTCAAACGGATCCCGGAGCTCACTTTCCTCCAGGATGATTCCATTGAGCGAGGTGCCCGCATCCTGGCTCTGTTGGATCGCGTCGCAGCGGGTGAGAGCCGGCAATAGTCAGCGGCCAGCCCCGCCCCACAGCCGTCCTTCCGTCCCAATGCACGGCTTCCTGAATATAAACAAGCCCGCGGGACTCACCTCCCACGACGTCGTCTACCGGGTCAGGAAATGGACCGGCGAGAAGCACGTAGGTCACGGTGGAACCCTTGACCCCACTGCCACAGGAGTTCTTCCCTTGGGCCTCGGCCACGGCACCAGACTCCTGGAGTTCCTGCCCGACATTAAGGCATACGAGGTCGCCATCGAGTTCGGGACTACGACGGACACCTATGATGCTTCGGGTACCGTTACTGCCCGAGCGGACCCCGGCGGCCTGGAACGGGAGCAGGTCGAGGAAGCTTTAGCCCGCTACACTGGCACCATCGCCCAGCATCCGCCTCCCTACAGCGCGCGGCGCTACCAGGGGACCCGGCTCTACCGCTTGGCGAGGCTCGGGGTTTCCGTCAAGACGGAGTCCAGGCTGGTCCGCCTCGACAGCGTCCGCCTCATCCGCTGGGAGCCGCCCGTGGTGTGGACCGTGGTCCAATGCGGCCGGGGGACATACATGCGCTCCCTGGCTCATGAGGTCGGGCAGGATCTGGGCTGCGGCGCTCATCTGCGGGAACTAGTGCGATTACAGGACGGGGAGTTCCGCCTCGAGGCGAGTGTGAACTTGGACCGGCTCAGGGACGCCGCGGCGGCGGGGGAGGTGGGCGATCTTTTGCATCCCCTGGACACCCCGGTTCGCAGCTGGCCGGCCATCCGCCTCACGGGTTCCGAGGAGCGTGACCTGCTGCAGGGGCGTACCGTCTGTGCCAACGACCGCCGGTTGACGTACCCCGATGACCAAGCACAGACCCTTCCGCGCAAATATGAGGGCGAGATGGTCGCTGTGTCGCCCTTTCCACAGCGTTGCCGCGCCTATGGCCTCAGGGGCGGCTTAGTGGGACTGCTGCAGCGGCGGGTGGGAGACCCTTGCTGGCACCCATTCAAAGTCTTCCCCCCCTCGGCCCCCTAGAAGTGCGGCCGGAAAGCCGCACTCAGTCGAGGGAGGCGGGGCAAACCACCGCAGCG
>CAZPYZ010000319.1:0-5586 GCA_964590215.1 uncultured Dehalococcoidia bacterium
GGCGCCTCGTGCTGCACCAACAGGTGGCCCGGGCCCTGGAGCGTCAGTACGCCAGCCGGCTCGATGAGCACGCGGCCGAGCTAGCCGAGCACTTCGCACAATCGAATGATCCCGCCGACCTGGCCCGCGCGGTGCAGTACGGGGAGATGGCCGCCCGCCGGGCCACGGCCGTCTATGCCTACGGAGAGGCGGTGCGCTTCCTGGAGCAGGCGCTTCAGGCCCAGGACATCGTGGACCCGGTCGACAAGGCGAGGCGCTGTGACCTGCTGCTCTCCTTAGGGGAGGCGCTCTTGCCCGCGGGCGAACCGCTACGGGCCGCCGAGGAAGTGGCAGAGGAAGCCTTCGCTCTGGCCAGCGCCTTATCGGACCAGCAGCGTGCGTTCCGGGCGTGCGCCGTTGGGATTGAGGGTCTGGCCCGCTACTCTGCGGGCGCAGCCTACGCCACACCCCGGTATCGGCAGTGGGCGGAGCGAGCCGATCAGTGCGCTCGTCCGGAGAGCTCCCAGCGGGTTTTCACCGACGTTGTTTTGTCGCAGCGAGCGATCACCCAGGACCGCTGGGACGAGAGCGCGGCGCTGGAAGGCCGTGCACTGGAGCTGGCCCGCAGGCTGGGCGACCCCGAAGCCCTCTTGAGAGCTGCCACTTGGGCTCTCGGCCGTTCGGGCATTCGCAGGGCGGCGGCCCACCGCTGGCAAGAGGAATGGGCGCTGGCCTCGGAGTTCGCCGCACTGGACGTAGAGGGGCTTCACACCAAAGCGCCCCGCGAGATCCTTCTCTTTGGAGCCATCACCTTCCTGGCCAATGGCCAGAGAGGGAAAGCCGAAGAGCTATGGCGTTTGGCCACAGAGCTCGGGGCTCGGGCCAAGGACCCGTTGCTGCTGCTGGCGCCGGACCTGATTGGTCCGGTAAATGGTCTGCTAGACGGAGACCTTGAAGCGGCGGTGGCCGCGACCATGCAGCTTGTGGCCAGAGCTGAGGAATTGGGAAGTCCCGACCATGGGAGGCGGTTCGCCGCATACGCTGCTCTGAGACCATTGATCCACCTGGGGAAAGCCGGGGACGCCCTGGTTCAATGGGGCACCAGGCCCGGCCAAGACCCTGAAGGCCTGCGGTCGGGCGCTCCCCGAGCCCTCTGTCTGGCCCACCTGGGGCGGACAGATGAGGTGAAGGCCCTGCTGGCCCGGCACACACCGGCTCCTGAAGTCCCGGCCGAGCAGGACGAAACCCCAGCGGGAGAGCTCAGTCTGCTGCTCGAGGCCGCGGTGTTGACGGCACAGCGGGCGGAGGCGACGAGGTTGGCAGAGCGCCTGCGTCCCATCGCCCACTTGGCCTACATAGATTACCGGAACGGCACCTGTATGGCTCGCCATCTAGGTGCCGCCGCCGCGCTGGCAAGCCAGGCCGAGAAAGCGGTCACCTATTACCACCAAGCGCTGGAAGTCTGCGAGAAAATCCGCTTCCGCCCCGAAATCGCCCTGACCCGCCTCCAGCTCGCCGAACTGCTTTTGGATCACTATCCCGCCGAGAAGCCCCAGGCCATCGAGCACCTCGACTTCGCCATCGCCGAGTTCCGGGACATGAAGATGCAACCAGCCCTGGAGCGGGCCCTCAAGCACAAGGGGCTGTTGACGGCGTGACTACGTGACCTACGCGACGCGATAGTCCCCGATGAAATGCACCCATGGCGCCGAGGAACGGACGGCGTTGAAGAGCCGCCGATCGCCCGTCCAGAGTGGCACCTGCACCAGCTCGGCAAGCACCACGTAGATCGCATCGTACATCGAGGGAAGTCCGTGTCGTTGAGCGAAGCGGAGGGCACGTTGGGCGAGACCGGGAGGCAGGTGCAACTGCACCGGCGCGCGAGCCCTACGGCAGCTCCGCCAATACCGTCTCCAGCCGGTACCGCCGCACCACCTCCAGGGAGGGGCAGCACCGGGGGTCGGTTGGGGCGAAGGTGAGGAGGCCGGCGACGATCTGGCCCTCCACGATAGCCAGCGACTGCACCGGCACCCGATCCCCCAGGAAACGTGCGCCTACGTGCTGCGCCGTCCCGTTCTGGTTCTGCAGCGCCATCAGGTAGATGAAGACGCCGGAACCCCCTGAATTCACCGCGAGGACCGCCACCCCATCTTCGACGCCGTCCCGTCCAGGTGGCCGGTTCCTCCCAGCACGTACGTCACTCGCGTCACCTGGGTGGCGCCCTCTCCGAAAACCCGCTCGTAGCGCCCGTCGCGCAATCGGATCCCGCCAAGGTCGGGCAGCTCGTAGCTGGCGTTCTTCAACGTGGCTTCGTTCAGCCGGGAGACGCCCTCGGAGCCCCGCGTGATCCGAGTAGGCGTCAGGACGGGCCCGTCGGCACCGCGGTCTATCCGGTAGCCCACCGTTGCGATGGAGGAGGGGCAGCAGAGGGGGTCACGCGGCCCATAGCGCCGGAACGTGGCCTGCACCGTACCCTCGCTTGTCAGGAGCACCCGGTCCAGCGCTCCATCGGGTACGGGAGTCCATTGGGTGCGGTGAGAGGGTCCCGGCAAACTGCCCATCCACGAAGACGAACCCCTGATATTGCCAGGGACGCCCCATGCCGTCGTAATAGCTGGTGGCTTGCACCACCCTGACGCCCCAACCGGCCTGCGCGGCCGCCAAGAGCTGCCAGCCCGCCTCGGTGAGCGCCGGCTCCGAACCCGTCTCCGGCGCCCGCGCCCGGCTCGAGAAGCGCGGGTCGATTGGGATGTCTGATGGAGAAGGGAGAGGCAACTCGGCTCCAGCCCTGTTCCAGGGCTCCGGCTCCGCGCTATCCAGCCATTCACCAGACGCCCCCGCGGCGCTACGGAGACCAGGGCTGAGCGCGAGGAACAGGCACAACAGGGCCAATCCGCCACGGTTGACCCATGCCATCAGCGCATTACGCAGCATCGCCTATTACGCATCACGCACCACGCATTACGCACCACGCGTTACGCATCACGCATGACGCATCACGCATGACGCATCACGCATGACGCATCACGCATCCCCCCTACCTCCCCACGAACACCGCCTTCCGTTTCTCCACGAAGGCGTTGGCCGCCTCCTTGTGGTCCGCCGACCCCATGGACATGTTCTCCACGTTGAGGGAGTAGTCCAGGATCAGGTTCATCCGTTCCCGGATGAGCTTGTTGACCGACGCCTTGGTCCACCGGATGGCCAGCGCGGGACCGTCCGCCAGCTCTCGCGCCACCTCCTGCGCCGCGCTCAACGCCTCGCCCTGGGGAACCACCCGGTTGACGAGGCCGGTGCGCTCCGCCTCGGCGGCGCCGAGGAGCCGCCCCGTCATCAGCAGCTCCTTCGCCCGGTTCACCCCCACCAGCAGCGGCCAGATGACGGCCCCGCCGTCCCCGGCGACCAACCCGACCCGCACGTGGGTGTCCCCGATGCGGGCGTTCTCCGCCGCGATGACCACGTCGCAGAACAGGGCGATGGTCGCGCCCAGCCCCACCGCGTCGCCGTTGACGGCCGCGATGATCGGCTGGTTGACCTCCAGCACGTTCAAGATGAGCCTCCGGGCCGAGGACTGTATCGCTCCCCCACCCATGAGGGGCGAACCGGCTCCGGATCGCTCGGCCATGGCTTTCACGTCGCCGCCCGCGCAGAAGGCCCGCCCGGACCCGGTGAGCACCACGGCACGCACCTCCGGGTCACGGGCGACGTCCGCCCAGAGGTCCTCCAGGGCGTTGTGCATTGCAGTGTCGACCGCATTCAGCCGTTCGGGCCGGTTCAGGGTAACCGTGAGCACGCCGTCATCCAGGGCGGTGTTCAAACCGAGAAAACGGGTATAGTCAGGCATCGCGCGACCTCCTGGTGCAAGAGCGAGCCTATTGTACAGGACCGCCCTATACGCCAGGGCACGCCACCGATGATGAAAGCCGGGCGTGGCCGGAAAAGCCGCGGAGCATTCGAGGCGCCGTCCTGAACCGGGAGCCTGAAGCCGGTCGCCCTGCCGTTGCTAGGACCCGGGGGTCATGCTACCTTTGCCTGGCGGAGAGGTGCGTATGACCCCATGACACCCGCCGGAGGAACCGAATGGCCCGGTTAGCAGGCAGCCTCGCCAAGCGTCCACGTATCAGCATCGATGTGGACCCCGATTTTCGCCGTCGGGTGAGAGTGGCCGCGGCCCGGCGTGAAGTAAGTGTGAGGGACTATGTCCTGAGTGCACCAGAAGCCCAGATGAGAGAGGACGTTCTCACCGAGAACCACGTTGCGCCTCTGACGGCAGTCACTGACCCCGTGCTCGCGGAGCTTTGGGATAACCCCTTCGATGCAAGGTACGACGATCTAAACCCGAGGTGACATTGTGCTGGTCGACTTCAGTCACTCCGAGCGTCGCTGGGACTTTGAGAAGCCCTCTGGATTATGCCCCCAGCAGCCCTCTTGTGCCTGAGCCCCGCTCCAACTCCGGCTGCCATCACGTTATTGGGTTCGACGGCCACCCCGGACGGCTTCCCCGACCCAATCATTCGTTCGACCGTCTCCCTGAGAGTACCATCATCGATGACGATGCGCCGCGGAGGAAGACGGCCTATTCCACCCGGCAGTACAGGTGGCATTCCGAGGCGACGGAGCCCGGCGAAGGAGGGCCTGTGCAGTTGAAAACGGTCCTGGGCGATTATCCTCACGTCCGTGCGCTTCGAGACGGCGCCGTGGCTACCGCCGGGTTCAGCCTGGAATACCTGGAGTTCAGCGACCTGGCTCAGGCCTTTCCGCGCATGCTGGCCCAGACGCCCGAGTTCGACGTCTGCGAAGTGGCGCTAGGACCGTACCTCCTGGGGCGATCTCTCATGAAGCCTGTGACCGTGATCCCGGTGATCCTCACCCGCGATTTCCAGCACGCCCTCATAGTCGTGAACGACAACAGCGGGATAGACGAGCCCAAAGCCCTGGAGGGAAAGCGGGTGGGGTGCAGGTTCTACTGCCAAACATCGGCCATCTGGACCCGAGGCATCCTTGCCACCCAGTACCGCGTCGAGCTGGACCGGATCACCTGGGTGGTGGCCGAGGCGGAGCCCGTGGAAGGAGCGGGCTCCTATCCATCCAACGTCGTAGGTGGCGCCGGTCAACGCCTCGCAGACATGCTGCGCTCCGGTGAAGTCGACGCAGCGGTGGGGATGCGGCCCCTTGCGGGATCGAACCTCGTTCCCCTTATCCCCGATGCCCACGTCGCAGAAGCCGAGTGGTATCAGCGAACGGGCGTCTACCCGGTCAACCACGCGGTGACCGTGAGCGACGCTCTGCTAACCGAGCATCCCTGGATTGGGAACGCGCTGTTCGAGGCGTTCCAGGACGCCAAGGAAGTCTACCTGAGCCAGCTCAAGTCCACCGGGGGTGCGACGCCCGAAGATGCCGAGAGACTGCGGCTGGCGACCATCGTGGGCGGCGACCCGCTCCCCTATGGACTGGACCAGAATCGAAGGACCCTGGAGCTATTGCTCGAATGGGCTCACCAACAAGGCGTAACACCCCGGGCCTTTTCGGTCGAAGACCTGTTTACCGATCCGGGGCTCCCTCTCACGCCCGGCTCAGCCATCGGCCTCCCCTGACGCAGTGTCGGGG
>CAZPYZ010000320.1:0-5574 GCA_964590215.1 uncultured Dehalococcoidia bacterium
ACTTCGCCATCGCCGAGTTCCGGGAGATGAAGATGCAGCCGGCGCTGGAGCGGGCTCTCAAGCACAAGGGGCTGCTGACCGCCTGACGGGCCCACTCTCGTTCCTCGGCGAAAGAGGCGCCCTTTCGGTGCGAGCAGGCGCCTCCGTCTCGGCGTAAGCCCTCGATACCTATTGCATCAGCATCCAATAGGACCAGTAGTCGTCCTCGTCGATGAAGAGGGGAGCGGAGAACCAGGCCCCGAGGCCGGCCAGGAAGCGGTTCCAGCGCGTCGCTCCCTTCTTGTCGGTTGCTGGGGCTCCGGCCCGGTCAACCTCCTCGCCGGACGTCGCGATACCCTGCCAAGTGGTGTTGATATAGGTCGCCTGCATGGCCCTTCTCCTTTCCTTCCTAACTGCTGACGGCTGAAGGCTATTGGCTAATGGCCTGCCACGGTTCGCCGAGGGAAGAGAGACTGGAGGGCCCCCTGGAGCAACTGCCCCAGGGAGACGCCCTCATGAGGCTCATCCGGCTTCCCCAAGACCCGCTCGATCTCAGCCCTGCGGAGTGCTTGCTCCTCCACCTGCTTCAGATGCTGGCGGTAGGCGTCCTGCCTGACCAGCTCGCTTCCACTCTCCTGGAAGTAGTAATGCGGAAACATCTCCCTCTCCTTCCTTGCTACCAGCTGATCGCTACTTGCTAATGGCTGACCGCTAGCCGGGGGAACAGCGACTGCAGGACCGCCTCCCGGACTTGCGCCAGGGAAAAGCCTCTTCGCAGTTCTCGCTTCTTCCCAAAGACCCGATCGATCTCCGCCCGCCGCATCGCCTTCTCCTCCACCTCCCTGAGCCCCTTGTGGTACAGTGCCAGCTCCAACAGTTCCATCTTCGTTCTCCTTTGCTTTTGTCCTTTTCGCTCTTACCGCCAGGAGTTTCACCTCAACTCCGTCCTCATTCTCGGTGGATGGGATTTGGGAAATAAGGTCTTTTCTCCCGCGGGTTTCCCAGACTTTTCCCGTTGCTTCGCGCGCTTTTTCCCAACCCGCTGTTCCCGATGCTCACCGCCTTAGGACGCGATGCGAGGAAAATAAGCCGCAACCCCCTGCCCCGCACAACGGCGGGCGCCTGTGCCAGATCAGTGCCGCTGCGGGGTGATGGAGCTATGTCCCCTTCCTTCGCTTCGCGAACTCTGCGGTGAAAAGACCTATACTGGCCGCGCTATGGTTACCAGGGGACTGGAGGGCCTCAGCCGTTCCGCGTTTGGCCGCCAGGTTCGGGACGCCCTCGCGCACTTGTACGACCTTCCGTACCTCCAATCTCATGCTCTGGTGGCCTGGCTCCCCCGCACCTCCGGCCTCAGGAGAGCCCCGGGCCAAGCCCTGGAGCGGCGTCTGCGAGAAGCTGTGGACCAACTTCGGCCGGGGCCGGAGACGCCCGCGACAGGGCGCGCCTGGCGCCGCTACCGGCTCTTCACCATGCGCTACGTGGACGCGCTGGAGACGCCCGAAGTCTGCCGGGAGCTGGGCATCAGCCAGAGCGAGTACTACCGGGAGCACCAGTTGGGGCTGGAGACAATCGTATCCATCCTCTCCGGAGAACTGAATCAACCGGCCACGCCACCTCCATCCACCCCGAGGCCCGCGCGTTGGGAGGATGCGTCCGGTCTGGCGACGCTCCTGTACCGGCCAGGCCAGAGCCCCTTCGTCGGGCGGGCAGCGGAGCTGGGGTTCCTCCGCGAGGAGTTCGAAGCCGTGGCCTCGGGCGGGGGCGGAAGGCTGGTGCTGATCACCGGAGAGGCGGGTGTCGGCAAGACCCGCCTTGTCAGGCAGCTAGCGGAACAGGTCCGGGTCGGCGGCGCCAAGTTCTTGGAGGGACGGTACTTACGAGAAGAGGGGACGCCCTTCGGGCCCTGGGGGGAGATCCTGCGAGAGGGTATGCGGGGTATTTCGCGGGACGAAGCCGCCCTGGCCGTCGGGCCTTATGCCGGGGATCTGCTTCGCGTGTTCCCGGAGCTGGAAGCGCAGCTGGGGGAGGAGACTGGGGAGGCAACGAGCCTGCCCGGGCCCCAACTCGGGCTGTATAGCGGCATCGCCCACGTGCTCGACAGCCTCTCGCAGTGGGTTCCCCTGATCGTTCTGGTGAACGACCTGCAGTGGGCTCCAGGACTCTCGCTGCTCGCCCATCTCGCCCGGCGTCTCAAGGATTCCCGCATCCTGCTCATCGGCGCGTATCGGGAGCACGAATTCAACGCCCGATTGACACTGGCTCAGGAATGGGCGGACCTGAACGTAGCGCGGCTGTTCGCTCACATCCGGCTTCAGCCCCTCGGCGCGGATCAGACGCGGGCACTGGTCGCGCAGCAGTTCGGGGATGAGGTCGCCGGCACGCTGGCTTCCCGGGTTCACCAGGCGACCCAGGGCAATCCCTTCTTCATCGAAGAGGTCCTCCGCTCCCTGGCGGAGCATGGAGCCATCCGCTACAGCGAGGACCACTGGGAAGCAGCCGGCCCCCTGGCGATAACCCTCCCGCGGTCGGTGCAGCTGTTGCTGGAGGAACGGCTTGCGGGTATGAGACAGGAAAGCAGGGACGTCCTAGAGCAGGCGGCCGTGTTGGGGCAGTCGTTCAGCTTCGCGGTGCTCCAGGAGATGACGGGACGCGAAGAGGAGGATCTGCTCGGGCCCATCGACCAGGGGATTACCGGGGGGTTGCTGCACGATACCTCGAGCCCCGAGGAAGAGCGCTACACCTTCGTCGACCCTCAAGTGCAGCAGGTGCTCTATGAAGGAATCAGCCCACCGCGGAGGAGGCGGCTACATCGCCGGGCCGCGCGCGCCCTGGAGGCCCTGCATGGCTCGGAGCACCACGCTCATCCCGAGGAGCTGGCACGCCACTTCGCGGAGGGGAATGAGCCTGAGCAGGCGGCGGCTTACGCGTTCCAGGCTGGAGACGAGGCTGAGGCGGCGGCAGCCTGGCCCCGGGCCATCGAGCTGTACCGATTGGCCCTGGAGACCTGGGAACGGCTGGGCGAGCGGGAACAATCGATGGCGGAAGCCTATCAACGCCTGGGTGATGTCACATGGCAGTCCGCCTCCGACCCCGCCAGGGGCATCGAGTATTTTCAACGAGCCTTGGACCTCTATCAGCGGGTGGGAGATCTGCCGGGTCTCGCCGCTGTCCACGCCCGAATGGCGCGGGACTACGCGTTCAGCGGCAACCTCCAGGTCACGAACATTGGCCAGGCCATGGCCCACTACCACGAAGCCCGAGCCCTGCTGGAGCAAACCGACGGGGAGAACACGGACCTCGGCTTGGTGTACGCCGGTCTGGCGGTGGCGTGCGGCTCTTCGCTCCAACTGGGGGAGGCCGAGGCCTGGGCGGACAAGACCATCGAGGCAGGAGGATCTGGTGGGGGTGAGCTGGCGATAGTCAACACGGCTGTGCCTCGGGCGCTGGCCTTTATGGCCTCAGGCCGCGTCTCCGCTGCATTGGCTACCCTTGAAGAAGGGTGGGTCATCGCTTCTCGTGGCAGACACGCCTACCAGGCGGACTTCATCCGCACCGTTGGCGTGCGAACTACCGGCATTCAGTTAAAAGACCCGGTGGCAGGCCTGGCCTGGGCGGCTCGTGTACCCGATTTCCATACGCTGGGCTCCCTGCTCGAGCTTCCTGCCCACCTGATCGCCGTGTACGCGCTATTGGGTGATCTGAACAAAGGCAGGGTGCTCTGGGAGCAGCTGCGGCGGGACCTCGACGCCTTGGGCCAGCCGCCTTTCGGTCATTCGCCGATGGGGATCGGCCTTTTGCTGACCCGACACGGAGAGTGGGAGCCCGGCAGGGAGTTGCTCCAGGCTGGGTTGGCTTGGGCGACACAGAGTGGCGTTCGTAGCGTCACCTGCGCGGTGCTCCACCGCTTGGGCGACCTCTCACTGGACGCGGGGGACGGCGAGAATGCTCTGAAATACTTACTTACCGCCTGGGAGGAGTATCGGCAGGCGGGGGCGTGCCTGCTACAGGTGGGGCTGCTTCCAGGACTCTCCAAAGCGCAGTGCCAGCTCGGACGGCCGGACACCGCCGCCGCTTATGTGGAGGAGGTCCAGCACAACTTGAGTCATGAGGACCTTCGCGGCCTTGCCGGCGACCTCGCCCTAGCGCGGGGCATTACCGAAGCCTCCTTGAGTCGTTGGCCTGAAGCGGATAACGCGTTCCAGGAAGCGCTACTTGTGGCCCAGCGATACAAGCTGCGCTGGGATGAGGCTCGCGCTTGTTACGAGTGGGGGGCAGCTTTGGCCGCGAGGGGTGAGGCCAGCCGAGCACGCTCCCGGGAGCTGATCGGTACCGCCCTGGCGGGTTGGGAAGGAATTGGGGCCCAGCCTTACGCCGAGCGCTGTAGGGAGCTGTTAGCTATTAGCGATTAGGAGGTTAGCGATTAGCTGTTAGCCCTCCCCTCGCCCCCTCCGGGACGAACCACGAGTACCGCGTCGCCGCTGCTGCGGACCATGCGATCGGCAACGCTGCCCAACACCGTTCGAGCCACACCCGAGCGGCCGTGAGTCGACATGGCGATGAGGCTGGCGGGCTCGGTCTTGGCGAATTCGGTCAGGCTCGCAGAGACCGGCCCCACCAGCACCTTGGTGTCGCACTGGCTCCCATCAGCCAGGAACCTTTCGGCGATGCCAGCGAGGTACTCGGCGGCGGTGGCTTCCATGTGGCCGATCATCTCCTCTGGGAACCCGGAGAAAGCTTCGGCTTCACCGTAGGTGGCAAGCCCCGGCGAGACGACCTCCACCAACACCGCTCGCAGCTTCATCTGTCGCGCGACGTCCCGGGCGTAGGGGAGCGCGGCCTCCCCGAGGTCAGAGCCGTCCAAGGGGACGATCAGGGTCTTGACGGTGGGTGGTGGGGCCCCTTGCTCCGTGGGCCGGATGATGAGCATGGGGGTGTGGCAATGATGGAGCACGCGATCCGTGACGCTGCCGAGCATCCAACGCTCGGGTCCGGACCGGCCGTGGGTGGACATAGCGATGAGGTCGATGCTGGAGCGTTCGGCGTAGGCGCTGATGGTCTCTGGGACAGGCCCCACCGCCACCTCAGTTCGGGTTGAGACACCCTCTCGTTGACGTCGGTCGGCGGCCTCTTCCAGGTACAGCCGGAACCACTCCTGCCCCCGTTCCACGAGGGGGGACACGTAGCGCTGGTAATCCTCGTGGACCTCGAGGCCCGCGGGATCGACCACTCCCATCAAGACGAGTTGGGCGCCGTATGCCTTGGCGAAGACTGTGGCATGAGGCAGGACGGCTTCGGCCAAGGGCGACCCGTCCAGGGGCACTAGGATCTGCTTGAACACCGGGCACCTCCGTCTATGATGGGCTGGCCGCAGCGTGGCGAAGGTAGCCCAATGCGTGGGTGGTTGTCAATCGGGTGGTTTGGTTCAGAGTTCAGAGTCCCCGGTTCAAGGTTCCCCGCCCAGCGCCGAACTCCGGACCCAGAACTCAGAACCGGTTGTATCCCTGGGTCTCGACGCCTCGGCCTCTTGGGGGCGGTTTTAGGAGTGCGGCCGGAAAGCCGCACTCAGTCGAGGGAGGCGGGGCAAACGACCGC
>CAZPYZ010000321.1:0-5570 GCA_964590215.1 uncultured Dehalococcoidia bacterium
GGGAAGCGAGGCGTCGGAGCAGCCCGGCCAGGTCGGCTCGCGTGAACTTCCATTCGAAGGGTTTGGCCAGGGTTTGATAGTGAGCCTGGAACGCGAGGATGTTGGCTGCGAGCCCGTCCAGCGAAGGGGCGTCGGCCGGGGTGAGCACTTTGCGCTGGAGGATAGAGAAGTAGATCTCGACTTGGTTGAGCCAACTGGCGTGGATAGGCAGATGGACGGGCACGAGGTTGGAGTAGGCCTCCTGCAAGCGCTGGACGCAAGCGTCGCCGCGATGCGAGCTGCCGTTATCCAGCACCCAGAAGACCCGGCGTGCCGAGCGGTAGGGCTCCTCGGCCATGACCTGGCTGACCAGTCGGCCGAAGGGAGCAATGCCGGTGGTCGGCTCCAGGCGGCCGAACAGCTTGGCACGGTGGACGTCCCACGCGGCAAGGTACGCCAACGCACCGCCCCGTTCGTACTCGTGCTCCACCAGCATCGGGTGATGCGCATTGGCCGCCACGGTGGGGTGACGACGAACACGGGCCTGGATCGAGGTTTTCTCATCGGCCGAGACCACGAACTCGTCGGGGGTGAGCGCGTGGCCCTCGAACTCCCCGGCGTAGAGGTCCAGCACCCGGGCCGCCTTGGGCTCGAAGTCCGGGGCGCGCGGGAAGATCCAGCTGCGGTGGGTCCAGGGCTTGAGGGCGTCCTCCGCGAGCCACCGCCAGATGGTCACGCCGGAGATGGAGGCCACCAGGCCCCGGCGGATCACCTCGGCCTGGAGGTCGGGCATATGGAGGCGGGAGAACGGGAGCTCGAGCCGAGCGGGCAGCTCACAGGCGAGGGCCTTGACCGCGACGACCAGCTCCGGGGGGGAAAACCGGGCGGCGGCCCGTACGTGAGCGCTCCTCGAGCCCCGGCAACCGTTCTTCGAAGAAGCGCTTCCGCCACTTGGAGACGATCTGCACCGGGAGGTCGAGCCGGCTGGCGATCGCCTTGTTTTCCAGGCCCTGGGCAGCCAGGAGGACGATCTTGGCTCGAATGACTTCCCGATACGGTGCTGTATATCGCCGGCTTCTGGCCTCCAAGGTCTCCCGTTCGGGTTGCGACAGTTGGATACCGAAAGGGCTCGGTTTCGGCACGCGCTCCTCCCGTAAGGGACTAGAGCAGCATACCATAAGCCGGGCTGGAAACACATCATCGTATTAATGAAATAGAGTACTAAGGAGGAAACGCAATGTTAACGGAGCGGGAGAACCTTCGACTGACCCAGGTGGGCCGGGGGACGCCCATGGGGAACCTGATGCGCCGTTACTGGCATCCCATCGCCACGGTGTCCCAGCTCCGAGATGAACCGGTTCTCAAGGTGCGCCTGCTGGGCGAAGACCTGGTCCTCTACCAGGACCGGAGCGGGCAGCTGGGTTTGATCCAGCAGGCCTGCCCCCACCGGCGCATCTCCCTGGAGTACGGCATCCCGGAGGAGCACGGCCTGCGCTGCCCCTACCACGGCTGGCTCTTCGAAGAGACCGGCCGCTGCTTGGAGACCCCCGCGGAGGCGCCCGATAGCACCTTCAAGGATCGTATCAGGGCAGACGCCTATCGCGTGGAGGCCCTGGGCGGCCTCGTCTTCGCGTACATGGGCCCGGAGCCGGCGCCGCTGCTCCCCCGCTGGGAGTGGCTGGTGGACGAGCCCGCCTACCGGCAGGTCAACTTCATCGAGCTGCCCTGCAACTGGCTCCAGTGTATGGAGAACTCCCTTGACCCCACCCACACCGAGTGGCTCCACGGCCACTTCGCCAACTACGCCTACGAGCGCAAGGGCGCGGCCAGGGAGCAGCTTCGGACCATCCCGCACCATAGCCGCATCGGCTTCGACGTCTTCGAGTACGGCATCATCAAGCGGCGGGTGCAGGGCGACGAGACCGAGGAGGACGCCGACTGGCGCATCGGCCATCCAGTGCTCTTCCCTAACATCCTCTCCACACCCAACCAGTTTCGCGTGCCCATGGACGACACCCACACCCTCCACGTGGACTATGTGGTGACCAAGGTGCCGCCCGGCGTGCCGGTACCGGCCCTCAAGGATCTCCCCTACTACTACCCACCCTTGCTGGACGAGCGAGGGAAGCACATCACGGACTACACCTTCGGGCAGGACTACATGGCCTGGGTAACCCAGGGTCCGCTGGCGGAGCGGCACAAGGAGAAGCTGGCGGAGTCGGACAAGGGGATCATCCTCTACCGGCGGCTGCTGCGGGAACAGATGGACCGGGTAGCCCAGGGATTGGAGCCGACCATCAACTTCTTTCGGGATCCGGAGCAAAACGTGCGCATTGAGCTGCCCCACGAGTCCAAGGGGGTGGCCATAGGCTTGAAGTCCACCCGGCTGACCCAAGGCACCGCGACCAGCGGCGCCGGCATCGGGCCGGCCTGGCAGCCGGCAGAGATGGCGATGCGGCGAGCCCTCGCGCCATTGCCTCCCTGGCTAAACACCGAGCCCTGGGCCGGCGCGGGCCTCCGCCACTGGCTGGGAGCCCACGACTACCCGCTGCCGGAGCCCTCAGAAACGCGTGGAGGGGGTCATGGCGCTGCTGGACGGTAAAGTTGCCATTGTTACCGGGGCGGGGGCCGGCATCGGCCGGGCTCATGCTCTGGCGTTGGCCGCCCACGGGGCGAGGGTCGTCGTGGACGATTTGGGCGTCACCAAGGCGGGGGCGGTGGCCGAGGGGAAAGCCCGGGCCGACGGAGTGGTGGCCGAGATCCGGAAGGCTGGCGGCTCGGCCGTCGCCTGCTACGAGGATGTCTCGGATTTCCAGGCCGCGGCCCGCATTATTCAGGCGGCCATGGACAGCTTCGGCCGCCTCGACATCCTGGTGAACAACGCCGGCATCTTCCGGCATGGCTTCATCGACGAGATGACGGAGGACGACTTCGACCAGGTCATCGGCACCCACCTGAAGGGGACCTTCAACACCTGCCGCCACGCCTTCCCCATCATGAAGGCCCAGCGCTACGGCCGGATCATCAACACTGTCTCCAACCAGTGGCCCGCGCCCAAGGTGCGGTCGGTCTACTCCGCAGCCAAGGGCGGCATCGCCAGCCTGACCTGGGACCTGGCCCTGGAGGGGCGCGCCTACGGGATCACCGCGAACGCGGTGTCGCCTTTCGCCGATACCAGCGAGCCCGGATCAGAGCGCACCAGCGACCGCGATCGAAGGCTGATCGAGATGGGAGTCCTGGGAGAGCTGCGGGCCGCCGCGACAGAAGAAAGGGCGGGACCGGAGTACGTCTCGCCCCTGGTCGTGTTCCTCGCTTCGGACTACGCGGCGGAGGTCAACGGACGCATTTTCCGGGCTGGCGCCGGCAAGATAGGCCTCTACTGCCACCCCGTCGAGGTGCGGCAGGTCTTCCGGGACTACAAGTCCCAGGGCCCTTGGCCCATCGAAGAGCTGATCGAGCTACTCCCGAACGGATTGCTGGCGGGAGAGAACCTCGCGCCGCACCTGCTCTGAACCCACCACAGAGGGCAGTGGAGCGGAGATGATGACGTCTACGGTTCTACCCGCTGCCGCCCCGCACCAGAGCTTGTGAAAGGTACGTTCGGCCTTCTCTATCACGGTCAGATAGGCGGTCATCGGCTTGGAGTCAGGTCTGTTCGCGGCCTCGCTCCTTGAGCCAGCGCTTCAGGGACTCCAGGCTTTCACCCGATCGCTCACCGCGGATCAGGCTTTCGACGCTGACGTCCTCGTCTAGGGCCTCCCAATGGATGCCCTCGCCCCTTCCAATGAACCGCCAGCCGGCCCGTTCCTCCGGCGTTGCGTAGTAAAGGCGCGGATACCAGACAATGGGGACGGAGAGCGTCCTTCCATCCATGAGATCGACGGTGAGGGTGTCTTCTGTGACGCGCACCTCCTGGGCATCCGGTACGTTCATTGGGACTCCGCCACGTGCTGCTGCCATGCCGCAAGTAACTCCTGTCGATACTCTAGCACCAACACGATGTCATTCAACTCAGCCGGCCGGAAACGCCCATCACGCTCGACCACGACGGGATCGATCCAAATCTTCGCCACTTTGTCCTCACGCTCCACGTGCACATGCGGTGGCTCAGTGATGTCGCGTGAGTAGAAGAAGAACCGGTACGGGCCTGAACGGAGCGCGGTGGGCATTACGGTTCCCCATTATGCAGCGGGAGCGGGTGGGCTGGGGAGAACGGTTACAAGGTTTATGACGCGGACACCCACATCTCACCATCGGCAGAGCGCTGGAACCGTTCCTCAGCGCGCAGGTGCGAGAGTTGGTGCCGGACCTGGACCAGGTCGTGGGGGGCGGCACGACTCACCTGCGTTCCACCAGACCCTCTATGTGAAAGCTGATCGCTTCCCGGATCATCCGCTAGGCGTCCTCCCCGCCGTCACTGGCGGAGTATCCCTTAGATGGCGGAGGTGGTATAGCGCCACGAGGAGGGCGCGGCTCCGGTATGGCGCCGCACCTGCTGTAGCTGGGAAATCTGGGAATTTTCTGGGAAAAAGCGCCTCCCGCCCGCTGTCCGCGCCCGTGACACTGAAGCGTGTCCGGTGGTGTCCTGGGCTGGTGGACGAACTGGGAGCCTGGAGGTCATAACAGCGTGGCTGTTGCGGGTGGTGGTATGCGTCCCACGACCTATGTGGCGCTTCTTCTTGTCGTGGCCGCGGCCTACTACGTTGGTGGCCGGATAGGCCTCGCCCTTGCACCGACCCATCCAGGCCCCACGCCACTGTGGCCGCCCGTCGGCATCGCCCTGGCCGCTTGTCTAGTATGGGGCTTGCGGGTCTGGCCTGGCGTCCTCGCGGGGGCGCTGCCCGCCGCCGTTGCGGCCAATGGCCTGGCCCTGGGGTCCCTCGGCATCGCCGCGGGGAACACCCTGGAGGCCGTGCTGGGAGCAGCCTTGGTGGCCCGCTTCGCCGGCGGCGCACAGGTGTTCCACCGGGCCACCAGCATCTTCCTCCTCGCCGGCGTCGCCGCTCCGGTAGCCGCGCTGGTGAGCGCGCTAGCCGGCGCCAGCAGCATCTGTCTGGACGGCCACGCCCCATGGCAGGCGTTCGGCGCCATCGCATTAGGCTGGTGGCTAACCGATCTGTCCGGCGCCCTCATCGTGACTCCCGCGCTGTTGCTATGGGTCATGGGGCCTCGCCCAGCCTGGACCCCGGGGCAAAGCCTCGAGCTTGCCTGCCTCCTGGCGCTGCTCTTCGCCCTGGGCCAGGTCCTCTTCGACGCATGGCCCTTGCTGCCCGTACAGCGGGCTCCTTTGGAAACCCTGGTGGTGGTGCCGCTCGTGTGGGCGGCCTTCCGGTTTGGCCCTCGTGAGGCTGCTACCGCGGTCGCAGTAGTGGCCGTGGTTGCGGTGGCCGGGACCCTGCAAGGGGGAGGCCCTTTCGCTCGGGAAAGCCCCGACCAGACGCTGCTGGGGCTGCAGACCTTCATGGCCACGGTCTCCCTCCTGTCTCTCGTCCTCGCTGCAGCGGTCCAGGAGCGCCGGCGCGCGGAGCGGGACCAGCTAGCCGCTGAGCGGGGGGCGCGGGAGCAGGCGGTCCGGTTCTCCCGTGGTTTGC
>CAZPYZ010000322.1:0-5525 GCA_964590215.1 uncultured Dehalococcoidia bacterium
GGGGTTGTACAGGCTCGCGTTCCTCAGCCGGCACGATCGGGGATGGTAGTAGAGGTGGGTGATCAGCGGCACGTGAGGCACCACTTCGTACAGCCGTTCCTGCAACTGGTCGATGAGCACCTTGCGTTTGACCGGCTCCATCTCCCGGCTCTGGGCTACCGCCAGGGACTCCACCTGAGGGTCGTTGAGTTGCCGCACGTGCCTGGGCGCCGTCTCCCCCACCAGGATCTGCCTTATCCAGTAGTTGGAAAAGGCGATGCCTCCAGGGGGGCCGATAGCGAGGTCGAACTCGCTGCGCTGGAACACTGGTGAAAAGTTTCTGCCCTCGATGACGATGTCGACGGGCACGCCTATGGCCTGGAGCTGCTCACGGGCCACCTCCGCGTCCTGTGTATAGGCGCCGCCGGTCTTCAGGACCAGTTTCTGATCCGTCCTGAACCCCGCCTCTGCAAGCAACCGTTTGGCCCGGTCGGGGTCGGGCGACAGCTTCTGCTTGATCTTTTCCTGGGGCCAAGCGAACTCGGTAATGGCGGCCGGAATAAAGCCGGCGCGCATGGCCCCACCCTGGTAGCGGCTGATGAAACCCTCTGCATCCATGCCGAGAGCGATCGCCCGCCGCACCCGCACGTCGCTAAGCGGCGCTTTCGCGGTATCGAACCAGAGAGCGAGCACCGCGGGGTTGAACTGTTCCTCTATCCGCAGATTGAGCGGGCGCTGGCGCCGCACGTTATCGGCCTCGAGCTTCTCCAACCCGAAGCTCTTGGCCGTGTCTATCTGTCCCGCTCTCAGCGCCGCGAGCTCCGACGCGTCATCCCCGAAGGCTATGGTCCGTACTGAGTCGATGTAAGGCAGTCGCTTTCCGTCTATGCCGGTCTCGTGGTAGTCGGGGTTAGGCTCCAGGAGGAACTCCGTCGTGACCTTGTAGTCCTTTAGCATGAAAGGCCCGGTGCCGATGGCCACCGACCTGAAGTCACCGTACTGCTCCCTCACTTCTTTGGCGAGCATAACGTTCGACTGGTGGCCCACCTGTACGAGGAAGTCCGCGTCCGGCTCTACCAACCGCATGACGACGGTCTGAGGGTCCGGTTCCTGGTGAGTGACCTTCACCCAGAAGGGGCGTTGCAGCCCCTCCGCCTTGTGGTGCTCGATCATGAACGCCACGTCCCCGGAATTGAATCGGCGCCCATTGACAGGCGCCTTGTTGTGCCACCTCGCTTCCTCCCGGAGCTTGAAGGTCCAAGTCGTGCCGTCGGGGGAGACCTCCCACGACTTAGCGATTGCAGGCACCATGAACGTGTCCTCATAGTGACACTGGCGGGCTTCGACCAGGGATTGGTTGACCTGCGGCAGCACTGCGCCTGCCTGGCCTCCCGTCTTGGTCACGTCCAGATGATCGGCCGGTGCGACGACGGATCGCACCAACTGTCCGCCTCGCTTAGGAGGTCCTGCGGAACGCCAGTGTTCCTTCCCTTGTTCGCACTGGAGAAAGCCCTTGTCTTCCGTCGCGGCCGTCTGTGGAGGCTGCTCCAGCTCGCCCGCACTTGGGGTAAACGCGGTACACCCGGTTAGCAACAGGGCGAACAGCACCGGTAAAGGCGTGGGGAATTTGATGTTCACGTGTCCTCCCGGTCCTATGGTGATAATCGTCCGTATTGTACCTGGGCGCAGGCGTGTCCTACGAGCCTGGATGGGCCGAAGACCCGCGATGATGCGGTGCATGTCACACGACTGGCTGGGACAGCTCCGGCAGAGGTCGCCTTGCCCCTTTCTCCGACGGCAACGAGCCGGGACTAGCGGCCACAGCCGTCAACAGACACGCTCTGTTAGAATGCCGGTGTCTGCTATGGAAACGCAGGCAGAACTTCGGCTTCTGGACAATAGGCACGGGCCCCAAGCCGCGGCGCCAGCAGGAGCGATGTTTCTCCCGTTCCCGTTAGACGTGGATTTGTTGTCTCGCCGGTGGAGGTAACTATGGACACATCTATGGTAGACCGAAGGGCGTTCCTGGGCGCCGCGGGCGCCGTGACCGCCGCGGCATGTGCACCTGGGGCGGCCGGGCCAACGCCCGACCAGGCGCCCCAGGGCGGCCAGGGAGCCCCATGGGAGGCCGAGTGGCAACGGTTGGTGGCCGCCGCCAAACAGGAGGGGACGCTTTCCCTGTTCACTCTCGCGGGCGCGGGCTACCGTAGGGCCGCAGACGGGTTTGAGAAGGCCTTTGGTATCACGGTTGAGCATGGCGCGGAGAGCTCCGCCAGCATCTGGGTCCCGAAGATGGAGAAGGAGCGGGAGGCAGGCATCTACAGCTACGACGTGGTGGTCGTCCCACCCAACAGCGCGCTGATACGGTTGAAGCCTAAGGGGACCTGGGATCCCATTCGCCCCGTCATCTTCCGGCCGGACGTGCTCGAGGACAAGGCATGGCGCGAAGGCTTCGAGAAACAGTTCATGGACATCGACAAGCAACTGGCTTTCGGCTATTCCTACGACGTCAACCATTGGATCGTGGTCGATTCCACGGAGGTGCGACCGGACGAGCTAAGGGGTCTGCAGGATCTGGTGCAGCCGAAATGGAAAGGACGTCTCATGATGACTGACGTCCGCAACGGGTCCATCTGGATCCCGATGCAGTGGATGCGCAGCCGGGTACCCGGCGCGGACGATCTTATCAGGAGACTGCTGGTGGACCAGCAGCTCACCTTCTATCGGGACACCCGCGCGGGAGCTGAGTCAGTGGTACGGAAGCGGTTCCCGATAGGCTTGGGTATTCTACCCGCCACGCTCACCGAGTTCCGCGATGCCGGTGTCGCCGGCCACGTGAAGTATCTGGACACCCCGGAAACGGACTACGCCACCACCTATGTCGTCCTGTTGTACAACAGAGCGCCGCATCCCAACGCTGCGAAGCTGTTTATCAACTGGTTCCTCAGCAAAGAAGGACAGACCGTCTGGTGCAAGGAGATACCACAAAACAGCGCCCGCACCGACGTGGAGCCCTTCAACGCCGAGGGCGTGGCTGCGCCGGGCAAGCAGTACTACCTGGCGAACCACGAAAGCGAGTACGACAAGCAGACAGAGACCCTGACCTTTATCAGCGGCCTGGTCGGGATCACCAACTGAGTGAGGAGATGAGGAAGTCAGGAAGAAAGGGAGTGAGGGCCCCCCCTCTCCCATTATTCGGTCAAGCCCCCCGGCGCGCGCCTGCGCCGCCTCAGGGAATGAAATGGCCGGGGGAGGGGGAGAACAGCCGCGGAGCATCCGAGGCATGTCCTGAGCCCAGTCGAAGGAGCGGGAGGGCGGGCCCACCAACCCGGGGTGGGGCAAAGGCTATTTTCATGGGGAACGTGTAGCAGTACTACGCAGGGGCATATGCAATACGCCACTACACACGATAGGAGGGCTTGATGGCTCACATATCGATGTCTTCAGCGCTAAGAGCGCAACGGCCCGTGGTTCGGCTGTGACGGGACCAAAGGGAGCAGGAAATGTCCTGGGTTGGGACCACGAAGCGGACGTCATCGTCGTCGGGTCGGGGGCGACCGGGCTTCCGGCGGCCATTGCCGCGGTGGAAGCCGGGGCCTCCGTGCTTATCATCGAAGCGAACTGGGACATCGGGGGACACGCGGCCATCAGCGGCGGCAACGTCCCTCTTGGCGGCGGCACCAGTGCCCAGAAGAGAAGCGGGATCGTCGATTCCCCGGACCTAGTGTTCAAGGACCTCACTGACTGGTCCGTGGTTGAAGCTAACGGCTTCCCCGATTACCGCTATAACGACCGAGAGATCATGCGTGCCTTCGCCGATGAGAGCGCGCCGGCCTACGAGTGGTTGGTGGCGCACGGCGTGATCTTCATCGACCAGCCGGTGGATAACCGCGGCGCGGGTGCGACGGGAAACTCCGCAATGCGCGAGAACCATTGCGCCGCCATGGGCTGGACCATGCTCCAGACCGGGAAACCCGTTCCTCCTGAACGCGGGCCGACGACCTCCTCCGGCATTGGCCTGGTCAGGCCGCTCGAGGCTTATGCCCGCAAGATCGGGATACCCATCCTGTTGCAGCACAAGATGACCGATATCATCCGGGAAGAGCGGACGTCGGGCCGGGCGCTGGGCATCACCGCGACCCACGAAGGCCAGGTTGTCAACATCCGGGCCAGGAAGGGCGTCGTCATCGCGACCGGCGGTTCGACAGGCAACGTCAACTTCCGCATGATGTTCGACCCGCGCCTGACCGAGGAGTACTGCGGCGTCGCCGGCGAACCCTACTCCTTTCAGGACGCCAGCGGGGAGCTCGCGGCAATGGCCATCGGTGCTTCCCTTTGGGGTGCCTACAACCAGATCGCCGAGTTTGGCTCGGTCATCACGAAGGCGGGGAAGATCGGGTGTCAGTACGGCTACCGCAACACGACCTGGCAGCCCACCAGCCCCGTTTTTCCCCTCGCCCGGGCGACCGGCCTGCGGGTGGAGGACTGGCAGGACGTGATCCTCGTGAACCAGGCCGGCGTGAGGTTCTACGACGAAAGCGCCGATGATTGGCATCCCTCGAACAACTACAACGCCATCAAGAACTACGTCCACGGCAACTGGCGCAACGCGAGGGATATTAAGTTCAACCCGCCCAACTTCCTGAACGCCGCCCTCGCGGGGACGGGCGAACCAGTGAATGGCGGCGGCCCCATCTGGGCCATCTTCGATGCGGAAGCCGTCAAGCGGGAGAACTGGATTGTAGAGCCACCCTACGTGGACGTCGACGCCGGATTCTTCTTCTGCGGGAACACCGTCCGGGAGCTCGCCGCCAATATCAAGAACAAGTACCAGCGCAAGCCGATGCCCCCGGACGTGTTGGAGCAAACCGTCGCCCGGTACAACTCCTTTGTGGACGCGGGCCACGACCCAGACTTCGACAAACCGGAGCCGAAGTACACGATCAAGACGCCCCCCTTCTACGCGGCCTGGTCAACGCCCGTGATCCACGACTCCCGCGCCGGCCTCAGGATCAACGGTGATTGTCAGGTGATCGACCTGTGGGGCCAGGTCATCCCGGGCTTGTATTGCGGCGGCGAGTCAGCCGGCGGCTTCAGCATGCATGGCCTGGCCCGCTGCGTCGTCCAGGGCCTTATCGCCGGGAGGCATGCGGCTTCCTGTCCCGATCGGTAGGAGTTCACCCAGGAACATGAGTCAGCCCTTAAGTAGGGCAGGTTTTCAGGCCTGCCTGTGCAAGCTGGAAAGCCTGCATCACCTGTGCTTCCAACCCTCCCCGTCAGGAGCCTTGCCGGCTTGGTTCCGGTGACGCCAACCTGAAACGGCGCACCGGCGGCGGCAGTGCCAAAAGGGCCACGAAGGCCAGGGTGGCGAGCCCACCCGCGAGGGCGGCGGCTGGGGCTCCCCAGACCTCGGCAACGGCGCCGGCCCGCAGTTGCCCAAGCTGGGGGCCGCTGTTGGTGAATAGTGCTCGTATCGAAGCCACCCGCCCTCGCAAGGGATCCGGCGTCACCGTCAGGTCGATGGTGCTCCTCAGCACGGTGCTCAC
>CAZPYZ010000323.1:0-5516 GCA_964590215.1 uncultured Dehalococcoidia bacterium
ATGATAGTGCTGGTGCAGGTCTTCATCAACGTGGGTGTGAACATACGGCTGTTGCCGGTGACCGGGATACCGCTCCCCTTTATCAGCTTCGGGGGGAGTTCCCTGATTACGATCCTGATGGGTCTGGGAGTGCTGCAGAGCGTCCACCTGCACCGTGCCAGGGCGGACTGGTAATGCGCTAGTTGAACCGCTACAGCTTGAGGAACTCTTCCTGAGTGAGCCCTGCGGCGGCGATGAGACCGGCCAAGAGGCCACGCTTCATTTCCCTGTTATGTCTGGGCACGGTCACCGCTATTCCAGGCCGTTTTCTGTCATAGAGAATGGTGTGCTTGGCACCCTCCCTGGTGATATAAAACCCCGCCCGCTGAAGTCTTGTGATGAACTGGTCGGGACGGAGTGACGGCAACCGCTCGGCCATACGCGAAAGAGGAGGCCGTCCGGCCTCCTCCCTTAAATCTCCCCCCGCAGGCTAACGAACGGAGCCGACGGCCTGCAATTCTGGCGTCAACTTAAAGCCTTTTTCTTTTGCAAGTGACAGCCACTCCCTGAGCGCGTCTTGGATGTTAGTCAGCGCCTCTTCAAACGTGTCCCCTTCGGACCAGCAGCCCCTAGCCGCGGGCACATTCACAACGTAGCCGCCTTCCTCCGCGGGCTGGAATTCATACTGAATCCCGTCTTGAAACACAGTGAAAGGCCTGGACCCCGTCGTGACCGCCATATGGCTACGCCGGCGCGGCCACCTCTGGTTCGGCAGGCTCGGCAGGCTCGCCCTGCTTGAGAACGATCTCACCATCCTCGACGTCAAGGAGGATGGTGTCTCCCGTGTTGAACTGGCCCTGCAGAATGGCCTCGGAAAGACGGTCCTCTACGGTGTCCTGGATCAGTCGCCGCAACGGTCGAGCGCCGTACTCCTCGTGGTACCCCTTCTCTCCCAGGTAGTCCTTGGCGGCCAGGGTCACGTCAAGCTTCATCAGCTTGTCTTCCACCTGTTTGGAGATGTACGTCACTTCCAGGTCGACGATCTCGCGGAGTTGGTCTCGGTTGAGGGCATGGAAGACAACGGTGGCGTCGATGCGGTTCAGGAACTCGGGGCGGAAGGCTCGCTGCATCTCCGCGGTGACCTTCTCCTTCATTCCCTTGTACACTTCCTCCTGGGTCTTGACCTCGTCCCGCTTGACGGCGAAGCCTAGCCGGGTATCTCGCCTAATCAGCTCGGCTCCAAGGTTGCTGGTCATCATGATGATGGTGTTACGGAAGTCCACCCTGCGGCCCTTTGCGTCGGTCAAATAGCCGTCTTCAAAGATTTGAAGCAGCATGTTGAAGACGTCCGGATGGGCCTTCTCGATCTCGTCCAAGAGGATCGCGCAGTAGGACTTTCGCCGGACGGTATCCGTGAGTTGCCCGCCGTCATCGTAGCCGATGTAACCCGGAGGCGCCCCGACGAGCCGGGCCACGGAGTGGCGTTCCATGAATTCCGACATATCGAGCTTGAGGAGGGCGTCCTCACTACCGAACATGAAGTGAGCCAGGGCCTTGGCCAGGAGGCTCTTCCCGACCCCAGTGGGGCCGAGGAAGATGAACACGCCAATGGGCCGCTTGGGGTCCTTGAGGCCCGCCCGGGCCCGCCGGACGGCCTTGGAAATCACGGTGATGGCCTCGTCCTGGCCGACGACCCGCTTATGCAGCTCCGCTTCCATCTGGAGGAGGCGCGCCGACTCTTCGCTGGCCAGACGCATGACCGGGATGCCGGTCCACATGCTGACCACCTGGGCGATGTCTTCCGCATTGACGACGGGGGTGCCGGTTTCCACCGCGGCCTCTTCCCAGCCACCCTCGAGACTCTCGATGCGTTGGACCAGCTTCAGCTCCCGGTCTCGGAGCTCGGCCGCGTACTCGTACTGCTGGGAGGCGATAGCGGCCTCCTTCTCCCGGCGCACGCTCTCCAGCCCCCGCATCGCCTCTTTCACCGAAGGCGGCATCTGGGACCGCTTGATCCTGACCCGAGACGAGGCTTCATCGATAAGGTCGATGGCCTTGTCGGGGAGGAACCGGTCGGCGATGTAGCGAGAGGAGAGATGAGCTGCCGCCTCGACTGCCTCATCGTTGATGGTCAGGTGATGGTGCTCTTCGTAGCGGCTCTTTATGCCGTGGAGTATCTGAATGGTTTCGTCGACGGTAGGCTCGTTGACCATGACGGGTTGGAACCGCCGTTCGAGGGCGGCATCCCGTTCGATGTGCTTGCGGAACTCATCGAGGGTGGTGGCGCCGATACACTGGAGCTCGCCCCGGGCGAGGGATGGTTTCAGGATGTTGGCTGCATCGACAGCGCCCTCGGCCGCGCCGGCGCCGACCAGGGTGTGCAGCTCGTCAATGAACATAACGCAATTGCCGGAGGTTTTGATCTCCTCGATGACCTTCTTTAACCGCTCCTCAAACTCGCCCCGGTACTTGGTCCCGGCTACGAGAGCCCCCATGTCCAAGGTCAACAGCCTGCGTCCCTGCAGGGTGTCCGGCACTTCGCCGGCGACGATCCGTTGGGCCAGTGCCTCGACGATGGCGGTCTTGCCAACCCCCGGTTCGCCAATCAAGACTGGGTTGTTCTTGGTGCGGCGGTTGAGGATCTGGACGACGCGCTCTATCTCCGAACCTCGTCCGATAACCGGATCCAGTTTGCCAGCTCGGGCCAGTGCGGTGAGATCCATGCCTAGCTGGTCGACGGTGGGGGTGCGTGTGCCGGAACGGGTTTGCAGGTGGGCGTGAGGCCCGCTCTGACTCAGGATGCGGGTTGTCTCTGCGCGCACCTTTTCCAGGTTGACGCCAAGGCTCTCCAGGACACCTGCGGCGATGCCCTCGCCCTCCCGCACGAGGCCCAGCAGGAGATGCTCCGTGCCGATGTAGTGATGGTTCAAGCGGCGAGCTTCGTCAACCGCCAGCTCGATAACCTTTTTTGCACGAGGCGTGAGGCCAACCTCGCCGCTGGTGGGGCGGTCGCCTCGCCCGATGATGAACTCGACGGCGGAGCGCACCTTGTTCAGCTCGACGCCCAGATTGGCCAGGACTTTGGCGGCGAGGCCGTCGCCCTCCCGCACAAGTCCAAGGAGGAGGTGCTCCGTGCCGATGTAGTTATGGTTGAACCGCTGGGCCTCTTCCTGAGCAAGGCTCAGCACCCTTCTGGCCCGTTCGGTAAATTTGTCGAATCTGTCCGCCATAAGCACTACTCCTCGCGGGGGCAGCTCCGGGTGCCCGCTGCTCCCCTAAGCCGAGACCTACGACACCAGTATAGCCTTTGCGGTGCGCCGCTGTCAGTAACGAACCCCACACCGTAACTGTTCACGGTTCTGGGTTCAAGGTTCTGGGTTCCGTCCCATCCCCCCGGCCCCGGAAGCCTGCACCGCTGAAACCGTCACGCGGAGGCAAGAAACCCTGCCTGGCACTTCTAGGGCTCGTAATCACCTTCGCGCCGGGGCTCTCCCTGGCGCAACTGCTCGCGGTAGGCGTCGCCAAGAGTAGGGGCCCCGGTGGCGGCTTCCTCTCGCATGGCGTCGATTTGCATGCGGAGGTTGCCCCGTTCCTCCGCCTCCAGCTCATCGACGGCCTGGCGCAGGCTAAGCCCCACGCGGTGCCGATCCCGTTCCACGCGGACGATCTTGAGGGTGAGGACGTCCCCTTCCTTCACCACCTCTTTGGGATGAGTGATGCGGCGGTCCGCCAGTTCGGAGATGTGAATGAGGCCTTCCACCGGCCCCTCGATGTGGGCGAAGGCGCCGAAGTTGGTGAGCTTGGTGATAGTGCCCCGGATCCGCTGGCCCACCTGAAATTTCTCGATGACCTGTTCCCAGGCTTCAGGCCGGGCTCGCCGCAGGCTGAGGGCGATCTTCTTCGTCTCTGGGTCGACTTTCAATATAAAGACGTCGATCTCGTCGCCGACCTTTACCAGTTCTTCCGGTTCGGGATTGCGCCCCCAGGATAGCTCGGACAAGTGGATCAGGCCGTCGGCGCCGCCGAGGTCCACGAACACGCCGAAGGGACGAATGCTGGTCACGGTGCCACGGCGGATGGTGCCCTCTTGGAGTTCGGAGAGAAGCCGCTCTTTCTGCTGCGCACGCCACTCTTGATGGGCTGCGCGCTCTGACAGGATCAGGCGGTTACGGCGTCGGTTAATCTCGATAATCTTCAGCCGGAGGGGCCTGCCAATCCATTCAGCGAAGCGCTCCTCCGAGACGGCCTCAGCGTCCTCGTTCTCGCCCCGGAGGCCGAGAGCCTGGGAGGTAGGCACAAAGCCGCGTACACCTTCCAGATTGACCAGCAGGCCACCCTTGTTGTAACCAACCACCTCGGCCTCGAAGATCTCCCCTGCCTCGAAGCGTTGTTGCAGGCTACGCCAGCCGCGTTCACCGGTAGCCCGGTCCAAAGAGAGCACCACCTGACCTTCCTGGTTCTCCGGTTGGAGGACATAGACCAGGATCGGGTCGCCTACCCCCATGCGCGCGAGGTCTTCTGGCGTCACGGAGCGCATCTCATGAGAGGGCACAATGCCCTCGGTCTTGGACCCGACGTCGACCATGATGCTCTCGCGGTCGACCTGCATGATGGAGCCTTCGATGATCTCCCCACGGCGCAAGGTCTTGAACCCCGAGGTTTCCTCCTCTTTAAGGAGGTCTGCCATGGTGGGCAGGGCACCTCCTGGAGCTGCCTGAGCGGACGGAGGGGCGGGCTCCGTTTCGTATGGGTCTGTGACCAAGGCTTTCACCTAGCACTCTCCCCTTGGGGGGAGGGCGGATTTCCCCATGGCCTGCTCCAAAGAGGAGGGGGCAGACGTTCATGGTTAGGGGATTCTAACACGGGGGCAGAGAGAAGGCAAAAAACAGTCCTCCTGCGAAGGAGGACTGTCAAGCTCCCTGGCGGCTGCGTATTTTCCACACCCGATTGCTCGGGCAGTATCGTCCGCGCTGGGGCGTTTCACTTCCGTGTTCGGGATGGGAACGGGTGGGGCCGTCCCGCGACGCCACCAGGGAACGGTATCTACTGCGTGATACGGGATGCGTTCACCCTCACCCCCACGCTGCGGGATGGTGGTGACGCATCACGCATTACGAATTATTGCTTGGTAGCGGGAGTTGGATTCGAACCAACGACCTTCGGGTTATGAGCCCGACGAGCTGCCACTGCTCCATCCCGCGATGTGCCCTACCTCCATTCTACCACCCGGAAGGAAGGAAATTGAGGAAGTTAGGAATTGGGGGGTGCCCCACCCAGACTTCCTTATTTCCTACCTTCCTCACTTCCGGGCGGTGAGGAACGGAGGGGGTGAATAGGGATCGCCGTTGAGGGTCTTGCAAGGGGAGGTTAACGTAGGTCAAGCCCTCGACCATTAGTACCGCTCAGCTGAAGGCATTGCTGCCCTTACACCTGCGGCCTATCAAACAGGTGGTCTTCCTGCGGTCTTACCTGGTTATCCAGTGGGAGACCTCATCTTGGGGTGGGCTTCGCACTTAGATGCTTTCAGCGCTTATCCC
>CAZPYZ010000324.1:0-5515 GCA_964590215.1 uncultured Dehalococcoidia bacterium
GGGTGTCGGCGTCGCTGTGGGGGTCGCAGTGGCGGCAGGGGTTGCAGTCCGGGTCGGCGTCGCCGTGGCGGCCTGGGTCGGGGACGCGGTGGGCGCCGGCGCTGCGGTGACACTGAATGAGGCACTGACCGCGCTGGTCAGGCCCGCCGCGCTCGCCGTGAGGGTGTACGGGTTAGCGGAGGGATTGGCCTTGTCGATGCGGCAGCCGAAGAAGAGCGCAATGCCGGTGGACACCCGCACCTGAACCCCGGGGCTTGAGGCATTCTCGTCGTTGTCACACGTCAGCACCGCGCCTGATGCGCCGGTCCCGCTGGTGATAGCCAGAGTGACGGTGGTCGAGTTGTCGCTGGCGACCAACTGCCCCGCCGCGTCCTGCACGTCCACCAGCGGGTCCTGGGTGAACCGCTGGCCCTCCTGTCCGGCCTTGGGCTGGACGGAAAAGGACAGTTTGGAGGCCTGTGCCAGCCGGATTTCGCTGTTAGCAGCGCTGCCAGGGCCCGGCGGGAGAATCGCCACCAGCGCAGCTACCGTGACGCTGAGAACGACGACTGCCGCTACGGGCGGCCGAAAATCAGTTCGACGAAACATGCGCTTTCACCCCCGAGGTTGGTAGGGCCGGTGCGGCCGGGGCGGCCGGGGCCTACTTCGATTCGAGCCGCCAAACGCCGTCCCAGTCCTCCGGCGGGCTCACCTTCATGAGCTCACAACGCTCGATGTAGAGCCTGGACAGTTTGTCCTGCGGGTGCAGGGCCTGGGACTCCTTGAAGGAAGAGATGGCCTTGTCCCACGCGCCGGCGCGGTAGTGGTTGCGTCCCTCTTTGAAGTGGCCGACCACTTCCATTAGGTTGGGGAAGGTCCGATCGTCATGGTAATCCAGGACCTCATAGACCCGGACCGGCTCGGTCTTGCCGATGACAATCACGTCGTCGATGTCCCGCATACGATAAGTGCCCTTGAGCTTCCGGAAGGTGAACTCGCTGATGAGCAGTCTCGACGCGTATTGTTTGCACGCGCTTTCCAGCCGTGAAGCGAGGTTCACCCCGTCGCCGATCAACGTGTAGTTCATGCGCGTAGGCGAGCCGATATTGCCCGACACGATGAGGTCAGTATTGAGGCCAATGCCCATGTTCACGGGAAGCTGTCCCTTGGAGGCTCGCTCCAGGTTCCATTTGTCGAGGTTGGTGAGCATCAAGAGCGCCGCGCGCAGGGCCCGATCGGCATCGTCATCGTGTTCTACCGGCACCCCGAACGCGGCCATGACGGCATCGCCGATAAACTTGTCCAGCATACCGCCCTGGGCGTTGATGCAGTCGACCATGATGGTGAAGTACTCGTTAAGGAGCGCCACGGTCCCGTGGGGGCCAAGAGACTCGGTAAGCGTCGTGAAGCCGCGCACGTCCGAAAACAGGATGGTGGCCATGGTCTCCCGCCCACCAAGGAGGTCGATCCCGCCCGCCATCATCTGGTCGGCCAGACCCGGGTCGATGTAGCGTGCCATGGTCGATTTCATGCGCTTCTCGGTCGTCATGTCTTCCAACATGATCAGGGTCCCGAGGTGCGTCTTACGGTCGACGCTGGTCAGTGGCAACACCGTAGCATTCACCGACTTCCGCTCTTCATTGAACACCATCGGGCGGTCCATCATCACCTCGGACTGTTGGGTCTCCTGGACCGCCCGCACTTTGTCCATGATCCAGGCGTTGTCCTCCACGAAGTAATCACCGGCCTGCTTGCCGATAATGTCCGCCGGTTGCACCCCCATGATATGGAAGCTGGCGGCGTTACAAGTCGCCACCTTGCCGTCCTCATCCAAGGTGATGACCGCGTTCGACATGGACTCCAGCATCCCCTCGGCGTAGTTCTTCATGTTCTGGACGTCGTCGAAGAGCTTGGCGTTCTCCAGCGCGATGGCCACCTGAGCGGTGAAGGCTTTGAGCCGCTGTTCGTCCTCAGCCGTAAACGGGCCTCCTCGCTTGTTCAGCACCTGCGTCACGCCAATGACCTTGCCGTTCTTGTTCACCACCGGCACACACAAGATGGACCGAGTGAAGAAGCCGGTCTGCTTGTCGAAAGCGGGATTGAAGCGGAGGTCCGCGTACGCGTGGGGGATGTTGACCGCCTGCCCCGAGGTAAACACGGTCCCAGCAATACCCAGATGATTCGGGAACCGGATCTCACCGATGCGGTCGCCCTGGGCGATGCGGGAAAACAACTCCTTCGTCTTCTCGTTGTTGAGGAATAGCGTCGAGCGTTCCGCTTTCAGCATCCTGGTTGCCTCACCCATCACCTTGCCCAGGATCTTGTCCAGCTCGATCTCGCTGGTCACGTCCGAGACGATGTCCAGGAACTCCATCTCCCGCTGGTGAGAGAGACGGGTGCGCTCTATCCGTTGGGTTGTTTGCAGCGCGACCGCAGCGTGTGTCGCCATCTCTTCGAGCAGCGAGAGATCGTCATCGGAGAACGGGCCGGTGATCTTGTTGATTGCTTCAATGACCCCGATAATCTCCCCTCCGAAGGTGCGGACGGGTGCGCAGATCAGGTTCTTGGTCACGTAACCCGTCTGAGCATCTATGCTGCTGTTGAAGCGGGGGTCCGAGTAGGTGTCGTGGATGATCATGGCCTCGCCCGACTGGAACACGGCACCCGCGATGCCCGAGTCGTTAAGGATGCGGATCTCCCGTAGCGGCCCGCCATGAACCACTCGGGAGTAGAGTTCCCCCGTTTCAGCATCGTTCAGGAAGATCGTCCCGCGTTCGGAGCCTGTCTCTCTGGTAGTGATCGCGAGGACCTGTTCCAGCACTTCGGTTAACGTTTCGAAGCCGGCGCTGGATCGGGTGACTTGAAGCAGGAGCTCTGCACGGGAGAGCTTCTTTCGCAGCTCCTCCGCCACCCGTTCATCGAGTAATGTGGCAGCGGCCCCAGCCGTCCTGGCTGAACCTTTGCGGCCTGTCGGGCTTGAGCCGGCACCGTCTGCGTTCACCGTGCCCACTAAACGCTCTGAACCGGACCGCTTAGCCACGGCGAGCCTCCAGCGCCTCGCGCAACAGGCTGATGGTGCCCTGAAGATGGGCGACTTCGTCGCGGGAGGTCCTCTCCCTCGCTTGAAAAGCCTCTTTGTGTTCGAAGGTCAGTTTCTCGAGCTGGGCCCTCTGGGCCGAGATGGTTTCTCTGAGTTGTGCAATCTCTTGGGCCGCCTCCGCGCGGATATGCTGCACGGTCTCCTCCCTCTGGACATGTATCCGCTCCATCTCATCGCGGAGCTGCTGCACCGAGGTGCGGAGCTGGTTGTTCTCATTGGTGATTTCGACCACCGCTTGCTGCACTGCGGCCTGGCGCTCAAAGACCGAACGCTCGAGCTGTGCTCGCAGCGCTTGGACCAGGGACTCAAGCTGACGTACCTCCGCAGCGCCCTCTGTCATCGCCTTCCGTACCGCCTCATCCCGTTCGAACTTCGCCTTTTCGAGTTCGTCCCGAAGCTGCCCGACTGTTAACTTGATCTGCTGCATCTCTTGAGTAGTGGAGGCGAGGGTGTTCTGCACCGCGGCCTCTTTGTCGTGTCGCGCGCGCTCAAGCTCGCTCCGAAGGGCATTCACCAACTCCTTCAACTGCCGGATCTCGGTTCCGGCCTCGAGGGAGTGATTGCCCGGCAGGCTATCGGTCATTGCCTCGAAACTGCCCCACCCCTGCTCGTCGCCTCACCAGCCCGCTCCCCTTCCTTCCTTCCTCACTTCCTTCCTTCCTCACTTCCTCACTTCCCTCACCGCCGGTATACCGCCTCCGGCATCGTGAACTCGGCGCCTTCCTTTGCCAGTTCCTCCTGGTAGATCTTGCGGATCATAGGGTCTTCCGTGGGGTAGCTGATGCTGCCGCCTCCCTCTTCCATGTCCACGTTCGTCGCGACGTATTCCTCGCCCGGCCTTACGTTGTTGATCCGGTTGGCGGCGGCTCCCATTTGTCGCCACCGGGTTCCGGAGAAGACCAGGAAGCGTGGCTCGACCTTCGAGCACGCGAAGTGTTGATGGAACCAGGCGCCGCCGCCGGGCGCCGCCGTTACCATACCGCCCGGGCTGTAGTCTGTCCGGTTCACCTGATCCCCGAAGCCGTTTTCCCAAGGGGTTGTGCCCGCGCTCACCGGCCAGTTCATGGTGTACCCCCGCCCGCGCAGGAGGATGATGATGGCCCCGGAGGAATGCCCGTGGGCCCGCGAGTAGCGGCCGCTTGGATAGCCCCACACGATGTGGCTGATGAGCCCCGCTCCAAGGTATGGCTCTATACGCCGGAAGCCAGGAAGCCGCTGGTTATCCAGGGGGAGTTCGCAGTTGAGCAGATCGGGGATGATATTCGATCGCCTTGCCGCCCGCTGGGAGTAGGTCGTCACTTCCAACTGGTCGTTCGGCTTGTAATAGTCCTCCCCGAACTCCGTGAACTTGTACGGGTTCTCGAAGATGAAGTTGCGGTCCGGGAACTCGTTCATCGGGTTGGGCGCGGTGGTCATGCCAATCAGGACGGCCGGACTGGAGCTGGCGTTGATCAACCGGTGGTAACTGTTGGTGGGCACCGTGAAGAGGGTGCCCTCCGCCCATTCGAAGCTCTGGTTTCGGGTGTCCCCCTCATACCAGACCTCCGTGCTCCCCCGTCCTTCGAGCACGTAGTAGTCCTCTTCGTAGATGTGCCGCTCCGGGTTCAGGGCGCCCCTGGGCGGCACTTCGATCACGTACATGCCGTGCAGTTCTTCAGCGCCATCAAACTGGATGTAGGTGCCCCGGCCGCCTAGTCGCTTCCAGTCCCCCCACGGCAGTTCCCGGGCATCACGGAAGCCGATCCCTCGGAAGATGGGGACCCCCTCCTCCTCCATCCACCAGTCGTAGGGGCTGAGCAACCGCTTCCAAGTCTTGGTCCCGGCCCTCTCCATGTCCCCTGTGGGCGGCTTGAAGACAGACCCCGGCTCGACGGCGCCTCCCATGGCCATGATCGCTTCTCCTTTGCATGCTTTGGTACGCAGCCCAGGATGTAACACTCCGGCGCGAGTGCTGTCAACGGGCCCTTGACGCTGCGTGAGGGCAATTGCCAGGAAAATGTCCCCTCTCCCTCTGGGAGAGGGTTAGGCGCCGTCCTGAGCTTGTCGAAGGGGTGAGGGCCGCGACAGTTGCATGCCCTTTGGTGCTGGTCCCCAACACCAGACGATTGCGATAAACTCGATTCCATGGCTGAAGACGTAGCCGCGCTCCAAAACGAAGCCCTCCAGGCCCTCGACGGCACCGTTGACGAACGGGCGTTGGAGACCTGGAAAACCCTCTATCTCGGCCGCACCGGCCGGCTCACGCAGGTCCTCCGTTCCCTGGGCTCCCTGCCCCAGGAAGAACGCAGGTCGATGGGCGCTGCCGCCAATCAAGCCAAGAGTGTCCTTGAAGCAGCGCTGGCAGAGAGGGAAGCATCGCTGAAGGAGGCTGCGCTCCAGAGAGACCTGGCCGGGAGCGCCTTCGAGTGGGTGGAGGACCGCGACCACGAGTCCTAC
>CAZPYZ010000325.1:0-5512 GCA_964590215.1 uncultured Dehalococcoidia bacterium
CCTCAAGCTCATAGCCCCGGTACATCACCTTCGGCGGGAGGTCGTAGTTCTTGCCGTGGTGGGAGAAGGAGGACTCATTAAAGGCCTTGAAGATAATCTCCACCTGCTCCTCGAAGAGGTCGCGGTTGGCGACTTGGTCCAGCAGGGGAGCCCCGAAGGTGTCCACCTCCCGGGTGTGGTAACCCCTGCCCACGCCGAAGATGACCCGCCCTCCGGTGAGGATGTCCACGGTGGCGAAGTCCTCGGCGAGCCGCAGCGGGTGCCACATAGGAGCGATGTTGAAGGCGCAGCCCAGCTTGATGCGCTGGGTCAGATGGGCGAGGTGGAGGTGCAGCATCAGGATGTTGGGGATGCACTCGTACCCCTCCGGCTGGAAGTGGTGCTCCGCCAGCCAGAAGGTATCGAAGCCCGACCGGTCCAGCAGCTGGGCGATGGCGGCAGCCTTGTCGAAGGCTGTGGTCAGGTGATCGTTGGGGAACCAGCGGTCATTGACCGCGGTCCCTCCGTAGCCCACGTTGTCCATGTCCACGTGGCCGGCGTAGAGACTATCGAACTTGGTGATCATCGCTCTGCTCCTGGGGATTCTGATTGTAGAGGCATCGCTTTTTCCAGTTAACTGATATGCCTTCGGAGCGAGAATTGCAACCCGCCCCTCCCACCCCTCCGTGTGATCCGCAGATTTCGCAGATTCGCCCCTCCCGTTGTCTGTGCTACCAAGGGCTATCTGCCGGTCGCCGAGGTTGTAACATGGCTATCCGGCGCATGGACGAAGCAGCTGCCAGCCAAACAACAGTAAGACCGTTGAGGCCTTCCCCCTGGGCGCTGCTGCGGGCGCCCGGCGCGGTCTTCTACGGATGGTGGATCGTCGCGGTTGCTTCGGCGATCCAGTTCTTCCATGGGGGCCTCTATGGCACGGGCTTCAGCGTCTACTTCTTGCCCGTCACGAGGGACCTGGGCGTCAGCCGGGCTGCGCTCTCGCTGGCCTTCACCCTGCGCAGCCTGGAGACGGGCCTCGACGGCCCGCTGGTGGGGTACCTGGTGGATCGGGTCGGGCCCATCCGCATGATCCGGGTGGGGGTCATCTTGGGCGGGCTCGGGTTTGTCCTGCTGGGCCTTACGCAGACGTACCTGGCGTTCCTGCTGGTATTTCTGTTCATGCTGGCGCTGGGGATGTCCGCCGGCGTTGGGCACTCGCTCATGCCGCTCCTCAATCAGTGGTTCGCCAGACACCGGGCCATCGCGATAACCCTGGGCTACACCGGCGCCGAAGTGGGCGCCGCCGTGTTGACCCCGCTAGTAGGACTGCTGGTGCTCACCATGGGCTGGCGGCAGATGGCGGTCCTCTCTGGCATCCTGATCCCCATGGTGGCGCTGCCCTTGAGCCTCTTGCTGCGGCCGACCCCCGAGTCGATGGGGCTCCACCGCGACGGAGCGCCGGCTGCCGATGGTGGGGCGTTGGGAGCAGGGAGATCGGTATCAACCAGGCACGGAGCACCAGAGGCCGGGGAGTTTGGGGTAGGGGAGGCGGTGAGGACCGTCGCGTTCTGGCACTTGTCTCTGGCCATGGCTGCTCGCCTCTTCGCCAAGACGGGGCTGCAGGTGCATCTGGTCCCGTTGATGGTGTGGAAGGGAGTGGACGAGCCCACCGCCGCCCTGCTGGTGGGGCTGTTCGCCTTCACCCAGGTACCCCTTCGGGTGTTCGCCGGCTGGGCTGGGGATCGCTGGTCCATGACGAAGGTGCCGGGCCTGGCGTGTCTGGCCGGCGCCGCCGCCCTGGGAGTCCTGCTCTTTGGCCCCGTCGGGAGCATCTGGACCTCCGTCGCTTTTGTGCTCCTCTTTGCGGTGGGGGAGATGGGGAACCTGGTGAGTTGGGCCATCGTGGGCCACTTCTTCGGGAGGAACCGCTTCGCTACCCTGCGAGGGGCGATGTCGATGGTGCACAGCCCTTTCTCCCTGGCCCCGCCGGTCCTCCTGGGTTGGGTGTTCGATACGACCTCCAGCTATACCTGGGCCATTGTTCCCATGCTCGGGTCGTACCTGGTGGCCTCGGCCCTGTACCTCCTGTTGCGCCCGCCCCGGCGGGCACCGGCCTGAGGGGGTGTGAGAAGGTTCATTGCGGGCCCGGTGGGGCAGCCCCAGACTGACGTGCGGCAGGAGCGAAGGAAACTTAGACGCTCCGAGCCGGCGAAGCGGAGGAACCCATGCCGGAATGTAAGCATCACTGGGTCCTGGATGGTGCGGGCGCCACGGCGGAATGCCGGGAATGCGGAGCGTGCAGGACGTTTGGCGGGGCTGGGAAGGGGCGTTCCAGCGGGCTTCGCCCCATGAGGGACGCGGTGCCCAGTCTGGAGTCGGTCTTCGCGCTCCAGGCGACGGTCCATGAGGAGCTAGGGTGGGGACAGTACACCCACCTGCGGGGACAGCCTATCGCAAGCTTGACTATCTAATGCTAGCCAGGTGAACCTGACAGCCCCGCTGAACCTAGTGCGTGGTGCGTCGTGAGTAGGGAACGGCCCCCACCTACTCACCACTCCCTACGCACCACTCACCACGTGAACAGACGTTAACCCGCCAGCTAGCTGCTAGCCAGGTGAACCTGACAGCCCCGCTGAACCTAGTGCGTGGTGCGTCGTGAGTAGGGAACGGCCCCCACCTACTCACCACTCCCTACGCACCACTCACCACGTGAACAGAATCTGCGTTAACCCGCCAGCTAGCTTCTAATGCCCCTCGCCCAGCCAGGGCATGGGCGGTTCGACGGCGGCCATGCGGGCCGCGGTGGGGGTGTTGCGGCTGCGGAGGGCCCGCACCTCGCCATCGATGATGACGGCGGAGATGCCGGGGATGTCGCCCAGCGCGATGGCGGCCAACGCCGTGCTCGCCCGTGAGCCCCAGGGGGCGTCCATGACGACCAGGTCGGCGTCGCGCCCCACCGCGACGACGCCGGTGTTGAGGTCGTAGGCGGAGGCGTTGTTGCCGCAGGCCAAGGCCAAGGCCTGCTCAGGCGGCAGGCCGGCGAGACTGGCCATCTCGCACACCGTCTTGAGCATCCCCAAGGGCATCACGCCGGTGCCGGTGGGTGTGTCGCTGGCTGCGATGACGCGGTGCAATTGGCCCTGCTGCCTGCTGTACTGGACGATGTCCAGCGCCGACCGCAAATTGCCGGCCTGCACGATCTGAAGCAGCAGGCCGGTTTCTTTGATGATGCGGCGCACCCCCTCCGGTTCCAGGGAGGTGGTGCCGCCGTTGATGTGGCCGCAGACGTCGGGGCGCAGGGTGAGGAGGTGGTCGGCGGTGATGGGCTTTGACCCCGGAAGAGACGCGCCGCCGGAGTGACACATCACCCGGATGCCGAACTGCTGGGCCCATCGGATATGGGGCTCGCCTTCCAGGGGGTCGCCAAAGGCGCCGAAGCCGAACTTGGCCAGCCAGACGCCCTGGGCCGCGATCTCCCGGTAGTCCTCCTCGGTAAGGGTGGGCTCGATGACAACCGCGCCTGCATGGACCTTCATCCCTGAGGGGTGGAAGTTCAAGAAACAGGCCCGAGCGGCCAGAGCCAGCGCCTTGACGCCCGCCGCGTCCTTCGGCCGGCCCGGTGCGTGGATCTCCCCAGGAGAGATGACGCTGGTGATGCCACCGTGGACGTAGCTCTGCAGGAAGTCGACTGTCTTCTGCCGGGGCGTATAGTCACCCAGCACCACGTGGCAATGGGAGTCGATAAGGCCTGGCGCAACAGTGGCGCCCTGCGCGTCCAGGACCACGTCTGCGCCGGCGGCGCTGAGGCCGCGGCCAATTGCGGCGATGGTACCGTCCCTACAGATGACGCAGTCGGCGTCGAGGACACCCTGCTCCAGGTCGCCTGAGACCAGGGTCCCGATATTGACAATGGCGAGAGTGGTCACGCGTCGTGCCTTGCGGTGTGTGGCGAAAGTATACGGTGATCCGGCGGGGGCGGGTCTTATGTCCCGGCCACCTTCGGGGCGGCAGGGCGGCCGGCATCAGCGGGGGTCGGGAGGAGGCGCGGGGGGCATCAGGGCGACGCCCGCGAGGGCAGAGGACGGCAGCGAGAAGCCGGTGACGCCGCGGGCGGCCTGGAGGGACTCCAGCTTGCGCAGGGCACGGTGGAACTGCCGGTCGATGGTGGTCTGGCAGCGGTGGATGTTCTCGAGCCACTGGTTGTTGACGGAGGCGATGAGGGCACGCTGCTCTCGCTCTGAGCGGGTGAAGTCTGCCGGGACCGACAGGGTGTCCTGATAGGTCTTCTCCATAGCGGCAGCCTCGATGCGGAGGGAGCGCCAGTAACGCCAGAGGGAAGCGACGATGACCTGCACGAGGGCCTCTTCAAGGGGGCCTTCGGGAGTGAGGTGGGCGCGGAAGGAGGCGAGGTAGGCATCGAAGGCGTCCGCATTCTCGTGGACGAGGACGACGGCCCGGGCCCAGAGGCCGTGCTTGAGGGCATTGTGGCGGATGGCGGCCTTACCCTTCTCGGAGTGAGGGCCGCGCCGGACGACGACGGGGGCGGTCACTGATTCATCTCACTTTCGGTGCGAAATTGTTTCGCGAAAACATGTTTTCGTCAGGCGGCGCGACGGGGGAGGAGGCGCTGGACGGCGCGGAGCGCACGGCCGGCGCGCGGCGGGAGGAGGGCGGCTTCTCCGCTGGAGAGGCGATGGCGGAGGAGCACCAGGCGAAGGATGGCGTTCATCAGGTGGAGGATGCGCGAGTCGTAGCCCCACCCCTCGCTGACGGCGTCCCTGAGGGTCAGGCGAAGGAGGGCAATGTGCTGACCGATGGGGTCGCCGGGCAAGAGGGCGTGGAGGGCCGCGCGCCTGGCGTCGGTAATGACGGAGCCGTAAAAGTCCTGGCCGGGGCGGAGGCGGGGGGTGTGGCGGCGCACGGGGATCTCCAGTAGGTGATGAGGCCATTGTAGACCATATGTGCTAGTTCGTCAAGGGACAGGGAGGAGGACTCAACGGGACACCTCTGCCCATCTACCGGCCACGTTCACGCTGCTGTTTTGATTCGGAGAAGTGCGGCGAGGGCGGTCTGGAGCGGTACAGCCCTCAGAAGGGCTGGCCGGCCCAAAGCTGCGAGGGGACAGCCTGCCCATATTGTCTAGCGAAGCTTCCCCTCAAACCGACCAGTCAACGGCCACAGGCCTGCCCGCTCGCCTCCCCATTACCCAACTCCCCCTCCCCCGTCTGTGCTTGTCTCCGAAGCTCTGACAGCAATGTGCAGACTTGCGGCCGACAAGCACAGCTTGTCAAACCGGCCGGCCCGCCCTTTGTGGCCCGGGTAGCCGTAGGATCACGCCGACCAGACCGGCGACCACCAACGCGAACACTGCCAACCCCAGAAAGGCAGCCCCATAGCTGACCCGTTCAGCGATCAGGCCAAACACTGCGGGGCTGACGGCAGCCCCCATCTGGGCGATGGAGCGCCAGATAGCGAAGAAGCGGCCCCGAGCAAAGGGTGGGGCGAGGCCGGACCCCATCACCTGCATGGTGCCGCC
>CAZPYZ010000326.1:0-1425 GCA_964590215.1 uncultured Dehalococcoidia bacterium
CGTCCGCACCGAGCGAGGCACGGTGACTGGCCTGGTGTTCGAATCAGGACGCGATGCGGGCGTTGCCTTCCGGCCCCACCCCGCTCGTTTCGAGGGCCTGGACGAACCTCCGTCCCAAAGGGGGGCGTTGGCCGAGCGCCGTCCTGAGGTTCTCGAAGGGGCCTTCGAAGGCCGGGGGGAGGTCACGCTGACCGCTCGCGTCGTCGCCGGCTGTGACGGCGCCGCATCCCTGGTGCGGCGCTCCCTGGGGATCGAGGCGGCGCTGGAGCCCTACGCGCACGAGCAGGTGATCATTGGCGGTGACGGTCCCACAGACCCACCGGCGGCCCTTCACTGGTACCTGGACGCCCTTGGCGCCTTGGCCGTGACTTCCCGGCCCGGGACCCAGTTCCGTATCCTGCTCGCCTTCCGCCTGGGCCAGCGGGGCGACCTGCTGCGCCGCCCCGACCCTGCGCTGTGGGAACACGTGGTTGGGCGGTTCCCACAGCTTGCGTCCCTGCGCTTTGGGAAAGCCGATGCGTCGCTGTATCGCCTCGCCCGGCACGTGGCCGGAAGCTTCTGGACGCCCGGCGCCGCCCTGGTGGGAGATTCGGCCCATGCCACCCACCCGGCAGGGGCAACGGGGATGAGCCTGGCCATCACCGGCGCGGCCCGCCTGGCCATGCTGATAGGGCCACTGCTGCTGGACGGTGCGCCTGACGCAGCCGTCGACGCTGCACTTGAGGCATACGACCGAGAGCGCCGCCCTGCCGCCGCGGTCGCGGTCGCCTCCAATCACGCCCAGGCCATCAAGATCTGGCAGAGCGACCTCTTCAAGGACCCGGATGCCTACGCCCGGGCCATCGATCCAAGCCAGGGCTGGGGTGCTGGTGGCGCCGGCTGGGGTCAGAACCCCGCGGCCTCGAGCATGGCGGTCGGGGATCAGTTCGGTGTATCTTGAGAGCCCCGCGCACTACCTGGACGGCCGGAGGCCGGGTTGGGATTGGTCTCTGTATGGGGACCTGACTTCGAGGAGGCTTCATGACATCGTCACAACCACCGTCTCTTGAACACGCTAAGGTCATAGCGGCCCTGGCCGGGCTGCCCCTCAACGACGACGAACTGGCGGAACTGTTGCCGGGCCTGGCCCGGAGCCAGACGCAGACAGTGGCCCTTAGGACCATCATCGCCCGGACCGACGAGCCTGCCGCGGTCTTCAACGCGGCGTCCGGCGGGAGGTAGAGCCATGCCCAACATCGAGCTGAGCATGTGTCTCTCCGACAACGACCGGACCCGGCCGCTGAAGGACGGCCGGGTCAAGGCCGATGGCATAGACCTCCACATCAGCACCGCCCACCCCTCGGAGATGTTCTGGCGGCAGTTGCACTTCTCCGAGTTCGATATCTCCGAGATGTCCTGCTCGTCCCTGCTAATGGCCATCGCCAA
>CAZPYZ010000326.1:1525-5504 GCA_964590215.1 uncultured Dehalococcoidia bacterium
GCCTTTGACCAGGCGCGGAAGCTGGTGCATCAGCAGACCCGTGACTTCGCCACCGTCTACTTCGAGCTGGGGTTGGTGCCCCACGACCAGCGGAAGGTCCTTAGTGTCGACCCGTACCCCTATGGTGTGAAGACTAACCGCACGATCCTGGAGGCCATTACCCAGTTCTCCTACGAGCAAGGGCTCACTCCTCGGGTGCTCAGCCTGGAGGAGGTCTTCGCGCCCCAGACGCTGGATTTGTAGGTAGTCAGAAAAGTTACGAAGTCAGGGAATAGGAGCCGCCTTCCCTTACTTCCTTGCTTCCTCATTTCCTCACTTCCTGATTTTGGAGGAGGGTTCCATGACGACCACGACTGACCTCTGCTACCGCTCCATCTCCGAAGCCGCAGCTGGACTGCGTCGGAAGGAGTACTCCCCTACCGAACTGGCCCAGGCGTGCCTGGACCGGATCAAGGCCGTGGACGGCCAGCTCCATAGCTACATCACCATAACGAGTGAGCTGGCCCTGGCGCAGGCGCGGACGGCGGAGCGGGAGCTTCAGGGCGGCAACGATCGTGGCCCGCTCCATGGGATCCCCATAGCCCTGAAGGACCTCTACGCCACCAAGGGGATCCGGACCACCGCCCACTCGAAGGTGCTGCTGGATTGGGTGCCCCAGGAGGACTCGGAGTGCACGGTCCGGCTGGCCCAAGCCGGCACCGTGCTGTTGGGGAAGCTGGCCATGCACGAATTCGCCTTCGGCGGTCCCGGGCCCGACCAGGCGTTTCCGGCCGCCCGTAACCCCTGGAACACCGACCACATCCCGGGCGGATCCAGCAGCGGCTCTGGCGCCGCCCTGGCGGCAGGACTCTGCCACGGCTCCATGGGGTCCGACACCGGTGGATCGATCCGGGGGCCTGCTTCCCTGTGCGGCATCGTCGGGCTCAAGCCGACCTACGGCCGGGTCAGCCGCTATGGCGTCGTGCCATTGAGCTGGTCCTTGGACCACGCAGGGCCTATGGCCCGAACGGTGGAGGACTGCGCCCTCCTGCTCCAGGCCATCGCGGGGCACGACCCAAAGGACCCCGCGTGCGCCAACACGCCGGTCCCAGACTACCGCGCGGGGTTAGCGCAGGGCGTACAGGGCTTGCGGATAGGCGTGCCCCGGAGTTGGTTCGACGAGGGCGAGGGAACCAATCCCGAAGTCCTGGCGGCCGTGGACGAGGCGCTCAGGGTGCTGGAGAAGCTGGGGGCTAAGGTCACGGAACTGGATGGAACGCCCTTCATCAACGCCCGGAAGGCGAACCAGACGATCCTGGTGGCGGAGGCCTACGCCTACCACGAGCCGGACCTCCAGACGAAACGCGAGCTATTCGGGAGCAGCGTCCGAAAGCGGGTGCTGGAGGGAGCCTTCCTCAGCGCCGCCGACTACATCAATGCCCAGCGGGCACGCACCGCGCTGAACGATCAGATCAGAGGGAACTTCAATCAGGTGGACCTTTTCGTTCACCCCACCTCCCCGCGTACGGCGTCGAAGTTTGAGGGATACGACCCCCGGGAGGCGGACCGGCTGCCCAGTTACACCAACCCCTACAACCTGACCGGGCTGCCGGCCATCTCGCTGCCCTGCGGATTTACGCAAGGGAGGTTGCCCATCGGGCTGCAGATCGCGGGGCGGCCCTTCGATGAGGCGACCGTTTTCGCAGCCGCACATGCCTACGAACAGGCGACGGAGTGGCACACACGACGGCCGCCGATCCCGGAGTAGGCAGGGAGCCACCACAGAGGGCACGGAGAGCACTGAGGAGGCCATAGAGCACCGGACTCAGGGTTTGAAAAAGTCGGAGGCGTGATTTCCCCTCCCTCTTCGCGCCCGGTGTGAACCGTTTCATAGAAGGGACTTCGCGTCCGATGCTACCGTGACGCCAGAAGTCCTGCCTCCGTACCGGATTGGTCGAAAACCAGGGTCTGGTATGGCTCTGAGCAGGGCGGAGGAGGACTCGTGGACAAGGCCGAAACGGGCAGCTCGTACCAACGCTGGACATCGGGGGGCGCGGCGCCTGAGGTGATCGTGCTATGCGGCCCCAGGAGCATGAACGGCAGGGCGACCCGGGTGGTCCTGGCCGGCCAGCGGGCATGGGCGGAGGCGTGGAGCGGATCGGACTGGCGCCACTGCGCCGCCAGCATTGAAGAGGTGCTGAACGCCCCTCCGTCTCTCGGTTATTGACTGAACCGGTTTCGGTCAACCGCTCCGACTGGAGCAGGGTGACGGGGCAGGTAGGCCTGTCCTGAGCCCTTCCGCTCGGCTCAGGGTAAGCTCCCCCGAAGGGATGTTTGCGCTCCCAGGTGCGCCGCGCGCCCCTACCCCGGCCCCGTACACCAGGACACGAACTGCTTCATGTTGCAGGGGGCGCCGTGTTTCGCAAGGTCACCCTCGAAGATCTCATGAATGGTCCGGTCCTCGTTCTCGTACTCAATCTGGGCGCCGCCCTCTGACTCGCTGACGTCGGCCGCCTCATTCTCGTTGGCGCCGAGGGCCATCCCGCCATAGCGAGCGCTGCCCCAGCGCAGCGCCAGGTAGCGGGCGCGGCTGTTACCGGTGTTGAAGTGCTGGTGGAACCACTGAGTCGGCGGGACCACCACGCTGCCCGGGTTCCAATCCACCTTCACCCGCTCCTCCGGTTTACCCCGAGGCCAGAGCATGGAGAAGCCATCGCCCCCCAAGATCACGACGTGGGCGCCGGGCCCGTGGCGGTGGGCCTTCTTGTAGGTGCCGATGGGAAACTGCGAGACATGGGCGCACATCGTGTTGTGGGCCAGCTCGAACATGACGCTGCCGCCCCCGGCGCCGCGCTCCTTCCAATCGTAGACCTGGAAGTTCACCACGTCGGGGATGAAGTTGGTTTCCCAGACGCGCACCCGCCCCGTGTGGCCGGTGTAGAGGTTGCCATCGCCTGAGAAGTGCTTCGGGTTGGTCATCCGGTCTTTGAACACGAAGGGGTTGTTGAAAACGAACTCCTCGTTGTGGAAGAGGTTCATCACCGTGGGCGCCGTGGTCACCACGAAGAGCCGCGCCGGCTCGGTGCCGCTCCCGTTGAAGTGCTGGTAGCGTGCGTTCAGCGGCACCGAGAACACGCTCCCTTGCTGCCACTCGAAGCTGTGCTTCTCCTCGTCGCTCAACCAGACCGTGGTCGCGCCCCGCCCCTTGGTCACGTAGCACAGGATCTCGATCATGTGCTTGATGGGGGTGGTGGACTGGCCGGCCGGGATCTCGAGAGCGTATGCGCTGTTGGTGCCCCCGCAGCCTTCCAGGTCTACGATCGCGCCGGGAACACCCATGAGGTCCCAGGGCTTCACCTCGATGTCATTCACGTCGGCGATGTAGAAGCCGGTGACGATGGGGATGTTCTGCTTCTGCCCCCAGATCTGGTAGGCGCTCTGGCGCTGCATAACGGGCGGTGGCGCTGTCGTGGTCATCGAATCCTCCTGATTTTTCGGTAACGAGAAACGAGTAACGAGTCCCTACACCGTCACTCGTCACTTATCACTCATTACTCGTTACTCACTATTCACCTGTGCCGGATGCCCATTCTAATCGCGATGGAGCGGGCTAGGAAAGCCATTGTCAGGGTCATGCCCACGATGAATAAGGTCACGATGCCCGCTTCCTCGCGCATCGCCACCGTGGGTGAGGCGAACTCCAGGGCCAGGATCGACAGGGTCATGGTGCCCCGATTGGCCAGCAGGATGATACTGCTGGTCGTGGATGCGACGATGACGAAGTGCAGCGTGCCCAAGAGGACGAGGGTGGGCATGATCAGGGGCATCCAGATCTTGAAGTAAGTCCTGATCCAGCCCGCACCGGCCACGCGCGACGCCTCCTCCAGCTCCTGTCCCATCTGAAGGAATACGCCCTTGGCGATCTGGACGCCAGTGAGTTTGCCCTGAAGGAGGGCGACCAGCCCCAGGGCCCAGAGGGTGCCGTACAGCGGTTTCAGGA
>CAZPYZ010000327.1:0-5495 GCA_964590215.1 uncultured Dehalococcoidia bacterium
CCCTCAAGGAGGTCCGCAATGGCACCCCCGCTCTCGTCGCGGTCCAACTGCCGACGCTGGTGGAAGAGATGACCCTGGGCGGGGCCGGGCGGGCAGGATGATGTATCATGCGATGTATAGTCGGCGGAGGAAACGCGATGGGAAGGATGGTCCGGAAGCAGGTGTACATCGAGCCTCGGCAGGAACAGGCGCTTAAGCGGCTGGCCGAAGGACTGGGGGCCAGCGAGGCAAAGCTCATACGCGAGGGCATCGAGCGAGTGATTTGCCAGGGCGAAGCAGGGGGACCGGCCTCTGAGGGGCTCCCATGGCTGCGGCCGGACCCCGGCCTGGAGTTCATGATGGAGGCGATGGAGCGGCTTTCAGCGGCACATGGGATATCGCTGGCAAGAGCCGTGCGGGATGCGCTGGAGGCCTGGATCGCCAGAAACCAGCCGCTGCCCAGGAGCCTCGGGATGGGGGATTCGGGACGCACGGACGTGTCGCGGCGAATCGGAGAGGAGGGCTTCGTTCCCCGGCCGTGGCGTTAGTGCTGGACACGGGCCCGCTCTATGCGTCGCTGGACCCACGGGACCCAGCCCATCTGCGGTGCCGGGCGCTTATCGAGTCGGCCACAGAACCGCGAGTAATCCCGAGCCCGGTGCTTGTGGAAGTGGACTACTGGGTGACTGAGTACGTGAGTCCCGGGTTGTTCGCTCAGTTCCTCCAGGACATTGAAGACGGAGCCTACCAGGTTGCTGACCTGCGCCGAGAAGACTACAGCCGGGTTCGGGAGCTACGCACTCGCTACGCGGACGCTCGCATCGGTTTTGTTGATGCCGCCGTCCTTGCCGTCGTAGAACGCTTGAACGAACCGAAACTGGCCACGCTGGACCAGCGCCACTTCCGCCTGCTTCGTCCACGACACGTGGAGGCCCTTAGGCTTCTGCCAGAAGAAGCCAAAAAATAGTCGAAGGAGGTTGTTCAATGGGGCCGCGCGCAAGGCACGGAAACAGGTAATGCTTGAACCCTGGCAGGCTGCGCTCTTACGTAAAAAGGCGAAGGAGTTGAGCGTGAGCGAATCCCAGCTGCTTCAGGTTGCGCTCCCCTGTATAGCGGAGCTTCACGGTATCGAGGGTGTCGACGAACGAGTCTGGGAACAGGTGGCAGCGAGCTTCGAAGGCTGGCGGACGCGAAGGACAGCCGAAATCGCCCGAGGTTGGTATCGGGAAGAGCTTTATGAGGATCGCTTGGCCCGATCGAGCCGGCCATGGATCGAACGCCTACTGGGAGGGGCGGAATAGCATGCCGCGCACGCGTACGTCTCGTTTCGGTGTCAGCCGCCGGGAAAGCCATGACGCGTCGGACTTCTACGCTCGTTTCGCCGCCATCGAAGAGAGTACAGATCGCACGGTGAACCCGAGCCCGGTGCGAGATCAGTTGTTCGCCCACTCGGCGGAGGACATGAGGGAGCTGCCGGAGAACTGTGTGGCCTTAATGGTTACGTCTCCCCCCTACTACGCGGGGAAGGAGTACGACGCCGACTCCGGCTTTGACGCCTACCTGGACATGCTGGAGCGGGTCTTTCGGGAGACCTACCGGGTGCTGGAGCCGGGAGGCCGGGCGGTGGTGAACGTGGCGAACCTGGGCCGGAAGCCTTACGTGCCTCTTTCGCACCTCGTCACCCAGCGCATGATCGAGATCGGCTTCCTGATGCGGGCGGAGATCATCTGGCGTAAGGGCAAGGGCGCCAACGGCAATTGCGCCTGGGGCAGCTGGCGGTCACCGGCCAACCCGGTGATCCGGGACGTGCACGAGTACTGCCTGTGCTTTTCCAAGGGCCGTTTCAGTCGCGCACGCAGGGGCCAGGCTACAATTGGCGCAGACGATTTCATGGAAAGCACCCTCTCGGTCTGGGAGTTTGCCCCAGAGTCTGCTAGCCGCGTGGGACACCCTGCCCCGTTCCCAGTGGAACTGCCGAGACGATTCATAGAGCTGTACATCTACAAAGGTGACCTGGTCCTTGACCCCTTTATGGGGAGTGGCACCACAGCCGTAGCTGCTGTGCAGACGGGGCGCCATTGGGTGGGTTACGAGACGGACGCCGGGTATGCTGCGGCGGCGCTACAAAGGATCCAATCGACTCAGCCGCTTCTCGTTTCGCTGCATGAGGGCGAGCCGGTTGCACGAAAGCGGCGGACTCGGACGGCACGCCCAAGTCTATCAGCGGGCGGCGCTGGACCTGATGGAGTATGAGTCGAACTCTCGGCGGCACGCACGTAGTCGCCCCATATTCGGTTTGGACGGGAGCGGAGAGGATAGACATGCTCTTGGGCTATAGCTGCAGCTTTCCAACCCACGCCGTGGAGGTGGAAAGGGCCGACTCTTGGAGCGAGGGCCTAAGGCAAGCACTAGGTATCGGGCCGCTGTCTGGGAGCAGGACAAGAAACAGGTTCTCCCGATGCTAATCCTGTACGGGTCAGCCTCGCCGGCCCGCTTCGAGCAGATCCGCGCGACGTGCAGCGATAATCATGTCGCATTCCTGACTTATCGGTTCGAGGTAGACGGCCAGCCGGAATCTGAGCACAGTGTCCGCCGATACCTAAATAAGGGTGATTCCGTACGTCTTGCTGCCCATGGATGATCTCCTCGTCCGCGTCCTGGCCGCGCTGGACGAGATGCTGGCGATAGGCAACGAGTCCTTCGAGGCGGAAGCCGCCCTCTTTATTCGGAACCGAAAACTGCCCAAAGTCCGGGACGCCAACCACGTGAGGAGGCTGCGGACGGCGACACCGGAAGCCATCGACCTGCTGCTGAGGCGGGTCGAGGAGGAGTTCAGCGGCTTCCCCCACCGTCGCCTGGACGCAGACCCCTTCACCCCTCCGCACCTGGAAGCCCGGCTCGCTTTGAAGGGGTATCCAGCCCACCCCTGGCTGGCCATGGTGCTGGAGGGCCCGATACGGGGAAGCACCAGGGAGGCTGAGATCCGGCGAGTGGGCAACCCGACCGCCTGGAAGGAGTACCAGGGGCTCCTGCGGGACGATGCGAAGGAGTGGGAGGCCCGCATGGGGCGGAGCTATCAGGCCCGGATGCCGGAGGCCATCCTCGCTGCCCGGCGGATCAAAGAGCCCGCGGGGGCGCGCTTCTGGATCGCCTATGTGGAGAATCAGCCCGCGGCCTACCTCTGGTCGTGGGTCGCGTCGAATGGCGTGGGGCAGGTGGAGGACCTGTTCACCCACCCGGATTTCCGGCGCCGGGGCCTTGCCACGGCCCTGATCCACCACGGCGTGGCCGACTGCCGTTCGCGCGGCGCCCAGGAGGTCTTCCTGCTGGCCGACCCCTCCGACACGCCCAAGCACATGTACGCCGCCTTCGGCTTCCGGCCTTTGGCGGTGCTGCGAGAATACTGGAAAGCGAGCGAGTCGGCGGCTACCCTGTAGGACGTGGAGCGCAGTGCAGACTGGATGGCCCAGAGCGAGTGGGACTTGGCCCACGCCCGGGAAGACCTCGAGCGAGGGTATTATGAGTGGGCCTGCTTTTCCGCGCAGCAGGCCGCTGAAAAGGCTGTTAAGGCGGTCCTTCAGCGGTGGGGCGGAGAGCCGTGGGGCCATTCCATAACACAATTGTTGGGGGCGGTGCGCGCGAGGGAGACCGTCGCCGACGACCTCGTCGTGGCGGCACAAGAGCTGGATAAAGCCTACGTGGCTCCTCGTTATCCGAATGCGCACCAGACCGGCACGCCTCACGAGCAATACAACCTGATTGAGGCCGAGCGGCTCATCGCCTATGCGAGTAGAATCTTACGGTTCTGTAAAGGTCTTCTGGCCTGACTTCACCCGCGAGGAGCTAATCGCCCGTTTGCGGAGCTTGATGCCCCCTCTAGAACAGGCGCTGCCGGTCACACGGGCCGTCCTCTTCGGCTCCTGGGCCAAGGGCCGGGCAACTGCATTCAGTGATATAGACCTTCTCGTCGTCTACCAGGACCCTCCAAGAGAGGATGCCTATCGTAAGGTCGTGGAATCGGTCGATATTCGCGGATTGGAAGCCCACGTCTACGCCGAATCCGAGGCGGCGCCGGTGGCGAAGACTCTGGAGGCCATGGTGCGAGACGGCGTCGACCTCCTGAAGCCCGACCAGGAGCCGGCCAGCAGCGAGGTTCAACCCTTCCGGTAGACCCGGTAGTACAGCCGCTCCCACCAGGTGTGAGCGGCCGACATATCGATCTCCCGACCGCGCCAGTACTGCGTCCGCGGGCTGGGCTTGAAAATCCAGCTCGCCCCTGCCACGACCAGCAGGGCGGCGCCCAGGTAGAGGACGGGCGGCCCCGCGGGGCCCAGGAGGCCGAACCAGGCAAGAGCAATCAGGGCGCCTCCGATGAGGGCGAGCTGGCCGGGCGACGCAGGGCGCGGGTCGAAACGGCTCACTGCGCGGGGACGGTTCCCGCCGCAAGGAGGCCGGCAACGGTGGGTGCGCCATCCAGCCCCCGAACAGCCGCGATGAGTGCCTCGGCCTGTTCAGGGGCGGGCATCTCGGGAGCCAGAGACCGGATAACCGCCTCGTCTTCGGCCAGGGTCAACTTGAACTCCTCCCCCGTGGCCTGGGCCTGGTAGGTGGTGCCGTCTCGCAGACGGACGGTTACCCGGGGAGCCAGGGGCGCGATGTCGGGAGAGCCGGCCACGGTCACCTGTTGCGCCAGCTCAAGGGAGGTGGCGTGAGTCGGAAGCCGGTCGATGCCCTCGATGGGAGAGGACCAGCCGGATGGCCGGTCCGGGGGCAGAGCGAAGCCGCGGTTGACGCATGCCGCGGCAACCGTGAAGGCGGTGGTCCCCTGCCCGGTGCGGCGAACGTAGGTCCCGCCCGCCTGCCGGAATTTCGCTCCGGGATAAGTCGTCTCGAAGTCGTTCATCTCCACCAGGACTGACTCGATCTGATCAGGCCGCAGGTCGTGTTGCTCCGTAAGCGTAAGCATGGTGTAGATGGGCGGCTGGTTGAACATGGAGGTGGGGTACCGCTTGAGGGTGACATCCATGATCTCCCACCGTTTTCCCAGGTGGGCGGTCAGCCCCTCCAGCCCCTCGGTGCTGCCGGTGAAGGCGTAGTAGAACCCGATAGTGCCCTCCAGCGACGTTTCCGCGGCGCGGGCGCCCTGCTCCGCGAGGTAAGCGGCCAGGAGCCCCGATCGGGGTGCCTGGGCCACCTGTAGCACCATGATGTCGGTGCCATCGCCTCCTTCGAAGGTCCCGGCCGCGAAGGTCGCTGCGTACCCGAAGGCGTGAGTGAGCTGGGCCTCGGACAGGTCAAGCAGGCGGCCCGCGGCCGCCGCGGCGCCGAAGGGACCGTAGATGGGGCTGGAGCGAAACCCGCGGTCGTTGCTGCGGGGAATAAAGCCGGCGGTGATGGCAGCTTCGACTTCGTAGCCCGCGACCACCGCGGTTATCAAGTCTTTGCCGGACCTGCCCCGGGTCTCGGCGACCGCGAGCGCGGCGGGGATAACCATAACGCCCGGGTGGCTCCCTGTG
>CAZPYZ010000328.1:0-5495 GCA_964590215.1 uncultured Dehalococcoidia bacterium
CCATTTTCCGTGTCCACACGGAGTTTCGGTCCGGGCGCTCCCCTGCGAGCCGCTCCACCATAGCCCGATAAGGCAGGCCTGAGGCAGCCACGTCTCTGTGCCCGATGAACCCCGACGCCCGATCCCTTCTGTAGCTAAAGAGCGGCGGGTCCTCAAGGACCAGCGCCCGCACCAGCTCCGGTGCCGTGGCCGCCACGTGAATGGCCACCATGCCCCCCATGGAGCTGCCCAGGAGCGCCGCGGGTTCCCCCGTCTCGCTCTTCAGCAGCGCAATACAGTCTCGGCTGAACGCCTCCCACTGATACCCGTTCCTGACTCGCCCCGACCTGCCGTGGCCCCTCAGGTCCACGGCATAGGTGTGCCATCGGGCGGAGAACACCGGCAATACGTGAAGGAAGTCCTGCCACCACCCGGTGTTCCCGTGGATCATCACCAGTGGCGGCCGCGCATGGGCGTTCTCTACGTAGTTGACCACCACCTCACCTGTGTCGAACTGCTTCTCAACGAGCATCGCCGGGGCTACCTCCTTGGAACCAACGGCCGTGCCCTCAAGGAATGAACCACAGATTACCACCCAGCACCTGTCCACAAGCGTGAGACTCCCCAACACCCCCATCGGCAACGATCTCCGCACCTACGCAGTCCATGACCTCATCCCCGACAGCGCCGCATACCCGCACTTGGGACGCCTGCATCGTTAGCTTTCCCCATCATCCCCAGCACCGAGGGGCTCCCCGGCCGCACCGTCGCCCTCCTCTGGCGCAAAGCGCCCCCCTCTGTAAAAGGTGCTACCGCACCCCGCCCGAACATCATTTAAGGCGCCGCCGCCGGGTCTCTCAGCCTACGCCGGGCTTCAAGGGTGAAATCCACGACGACGGCGCCAGTGCCTTATGCCTCACTGACGCGTCGGCAAGAGCACAGGAAACGGCGGCTGGACGCGAAGAAGGCAAGGCGATGCAACGGTTTCTTGAGGACAGCGCGAGGTTGCCAGGCGTCACTGCACAGCCACCGCTCACTGCACCCCACCGCGCCGCCGGCGTGCCCTCGTCGCCTCCATCAACAGCAACTGGGTCGACAACATCCAGCGCTGTGAGACCACCATCGAGCGCCAGGTCTTCCGCGCCCTTCATGAGCTGGAGCCCCTCCAGCCCTCCCGCGGCTCACCGGTCTCTCCTTGCCCCCTGGCGTACTCCACGTCTCCCTCGCCCTCAGCCCCGCCTGAGCCGCCCTCCTGCTTCCCTGAGCCCCCAGAGCCGCAACCGGACTGCCGGCTCCCCCTCTGTCAAATCTGTGAAATCTTTGGTTTCAAGTCGTTCCGGAAGGCTCTTGCGTTCCTGGTTCCTGACTTCTGGGTTCCTGATTCCTGGCGTTCCCAGGTTCCTGCGTCCGTTGGTGTACAATGACGCCGCTCTTGGAGGTACAGCTATGCCTAAAGCCGCGGTCAACGGCGTTGACATCTACTACGAGGTGCATGGCGACGGGCCGGCCATTACCTTCGCCCACGGCGTGGGCGGCAACCACGCGAGCTGGGTCTTCCAGATTCCCTACTTCTCCCGCTGGTACAAGGTCATTACCTTCGACCATCGCGGCTTCGGCAACTCCTCGGAGGCGCCCGACGCACCGGGCCGTACGAAGTTCATCGACGACCTGCGCGGGCTGCTGGATCATCTCGGCGTGGAGCGGACCGCGCTGGTGGCCCAGTCCATGGGCGGCTGGACCTGCCTGGGCTTGACCCTGACCTCCCCGGAGCGGGTGTCCGCCCTCGTCCTTGCCGACACCCCCGGCGGCATCACCTGGCCAGGGCCCTACAACGACCTGATGGAGCAGGTGCGTCAGAGGACCGACTTCCTGGGGCAGTTGGAGCGGGTGTTGTCCAACGACTTGCCGCAACGCAACCCGGGGCTGGCACAGCTTTACTCACAGATTGCCAGCTTCAACTACTACGACCGGAAGAACCTGAAGGGGCAGACCCCACCGGTGACGCCGGAGCAGCTCGCCGGCATGAAGACGCCGACGCTTTTCCTGGTGGGGGCGCTGGATGTCCTGTATCCCCCGGAGGCGGCGCGGATGGTGTACAAGCTGGTGCCAGGGGCAAGCCTGGAGGTCGTGGAGGACTCGGGGCACTCGGTGTACTTCGAACAGCCAGGGGCATTCAACCACGTGGTGCACAGCTTTTTGCGGCGGAATGGCGTTGGGTAGCCACGCGATCGGCCTTGTCGGGTGCGGGGCAATCGCGCGGGCCATCTTGCGCGCTTGTGACGCCGGTGAGCTGCCGGTGACCATCGCTGGCGTCAGCAGCCGCACGGAGGCGAGCGCACGCGAGTTCCTGGCGACCCTCAAGGATCCCACTCCCTTCCTGAGCCTGGCCGAGCTCATCGAGCGCTCGGAGCTGCTGGTAGAGGCGGCGGGAGGCCACGTGGTCCCCGAGCTGGCGGCCCAGGTGTTCGCCGCCAACAAGGGCCTGATGGTCATTAGCGTCGGGGCCCTGTTGGAGCACCCCGACATCGCCGAGACAGCTCGGGTCAGGGGGCTGCCGCTCCTCATTCCCTCCGGGGCCATCGCGGGGCTCGATGGCGTCAAAGCGGCATGCATGGGCAACGTCTCCCACGTCCGCCTTGCCAGCCGCAAACCGCCCCGAGCCCTGGAGGGCGCGCCGTACCTGGTGAAACATGGGATCTCCCTCTCCGGGCTGGCTGAGGAGCGGGAGCTATTCCGGGGGTCTGCGCGGGAGGCAGCCCGGGGCTTTCCAGACAACCTGAACGTCTGCGCCGCCCTCAGCCTCGCCGGCATCGGGCCGGATAAGACCGAGGTGTGCATCACTGCGGTGCCCGGCCTCCAACGGAACTGTCACGACATCGAGGTGCAGGGAGAGTTCGGCCTGCTGCGCGTCCATATCGAGAACATCCCCAGCGAGAACCCCAAGACCGGCCGCATGACGGCGCTCTCCATCATCCGGGCCATCCGGGACATGGCTGACCCGGTCCGCGTCGGCACGTGACCGAGGATGAAGCTGGGGACGCCCCCCAAATGAACAACGCCGAACTGATCGTCCACTTGCTGGAAAAGGCCGGGGTCCGCTGGGTGTTCGGCATCCCGAGCGGGCCGGTGCTGCCCTTGATTGAGGCCCTGAGGAAAAGCTCCATCGACTACGTGCTCGTGGCGAACGAGGCGTCGGCCGGCTTCATGGCTTCCACGGTGGGGGTCCTCACCGGCGTGCCCGGGGTCTGCGCGGCGACCCTGGGACCAGGGGCGACCAACATGGCGACGGGGGTCGGCGCCGCTTGGCTGGACCGGACCCCGCTCCTAGCCATCACCTGCAACGTCGGGACCGGCTGGCTGGGCCGTCGTATCCAGATGCGCATCGACCACCATGCCCTCTACCGTCCACTGACGAAGGCCAGCCTGCCCCTTCGGGTTGAAAACGTCGAGGCGTCCCTTGCCTCGGCCCTTTCCCTTGCCCTCGCCGAGCCCCCAGGGCCGGTGCACTTGGACCTGCCCGAGGACGTCGCAGTGGCGCGTGCGACCCGGGACATGCGTAGGGGCCTATTGCATACGCCCCCTGAATTCGCGCCCGTTGTGGAGCGACTCGCGGCAGCTCTTACTGCGAGCCCGAGGCCCATCCTCGTCACCGGCCTCACCCTGGCCCGGAGCAAGGCCTGTGGCCAGCTACTGCGATTCGTGGAACGCCAGGGGATCCCCTTCATCTCGACGCTCCACGGCAAGGGCCTGCTTCCTGAGAGCCACCCTAACTGGGTGGGGGTGTTGGGCCGCGCGCGCCGTTCTGATATCCAGCGGCTCGTCAACCGCTCGGATCTGATCATCGCCGTGGGATACGACCCCATTGAGATCAACTATGAGGAGTGGACAGGGTCCATCCCGATCTTTCACATCAGCACTGACGCAGCGGAGGTCAGTGAACCAGTCAAGATGCTCTTCAACCAGGCGACGGACCTGGACCAGGCTATCTGCGAGATGGCCGATCTCCCGCCGGTGCCCAACGCCTGGTCCGTCGCGGAGTGGAGAGAGCACCGCGCTGTGCTGGAACAGAACCTGCGCCCGGTCGGGCAAGGCGCCAAGGGCCTCGCGCCCTACCAGGTGTTGGACGTCCTGCGAGAGGAACTACCTGCGGACGGCGTTCTCGCCTACGACGTCGGCGCGCACACCCATCAGATCGCCACCCAGTGGCGGACCGACCTGCCAGGCACCTGCCTTGCCACCAACGGTTGGTCCTCCATGGGATTCGGGATGCCGGCTGCCTATGCCGCCAAGCTCGTTCACCCAGACCGGGCGATCGTCGGCGTGGTGGGCGACGGCTGCTTCCAGATGACCGCGGGGGAACTGGCCACCGCCCGGCGATTGGGCCTGGCGGTCCCGATAATCGTCCTCAACGACGGCTGGCTCGGGCTGATGAAGGTGAAGCAGGAGCACTGGGAGTACCCCCTGTACGGCGTCGAGCTGGGGGAGCCGCCGCCCACCCCGGAGCACTACTTTGGGGTGCCCTGCCGCGCGGCCAGGAACGTGGCGTCTCTTCGCGATGCCTTGTGCTGGGCCCTGGAGCAGAGGGGCCCGAGCGTCGTAGAGGCCTTCGTTGACGTGGAGAGTTACTCAAGCACAGTATTTGACTGACAGGTTGTGACCCTTCGCCGGACTGTCATTGGCGTGAAAATAAACGCCCGAGGGACCGATTTCATCTTCTGGGGTGCGGGCGCAAGCCCGCGTTGGCGATTGCTACGAAAGTGGGGGGCAGGCGCCCTCGCTTGCCGGCGCCTCGGGTATCTTCATTGCCTGGGGCGCCGCCAGTTACCGGGAATGACACCGGTCCGGCTCGCCGACGAAGGAAGGATCTGGTGGGGTGGTGGCCCCGCGGCCGCCAGGCCCTTTGTTTCCCAGGGGCGACAGGTAGCGTGTCCGATGTCATTGAACAGGCTCAGCGTCACAAGACAGTGATTAGGTAGAGGAGGTCGTTATGCCACCACTGAAAATCACCGAGATGGACCACATCGTCCTGAACGTGAGCGATATCGATAAGGCGCTGGACTTCTACACCCGGGTCCTCGGCCTGGAGCCAGAGCGGGTGCAGGAGTTCAGGGAGGGGAAAGTGGGGTTTCCCTCAGTACGGGTGAGCGGGGCGACGATCATCGACCTCTTCGCCCGGAAGGAGGGAGCGGCGGCGACGGGGCCCGCCCTGAACCTGAACCACTACTGCCTGGTGGCGGAGGTGCCGGACTTTTCGAAACTGATAGGGTACCTAAAGCAGAACGGGGTGCCCATCCGGGGCGAGCCAGCGTCTCGGTGGGGGGCACGCGGACAGGGGACGTCTATCTACGTACAGGACCCGGACGGGAACGAGTTAGAGATCCGGAGCTACTGACGCAGGGCGGAGGCTTGTCCCCCCTCCGGGCTGACCTGGGCGACCGGCTTGTACTCACAGGCCCGCCCACTGTCATTGACTTGAAAATGTGGCACAGCCGCCCTCGGCTGTGTTGGACTGCGGG
>CAZPYZ010000329.1:0-5486 GCA_964590215.1 uncultured Dehalococcoidia bacterium
GAGTAGGGAACCGCCCCCGCCTACTCACCACGCACCACTCACAACGTGAACGATATTTGCGTTAGCTTGCCGCTGGCTTCTAATCGGTCTCGCAGCTCTGCGGTGCTGGGCCGGGCCGGACAGGGCCGCCTTACGGGGGCAGAGCGTTCAGAATCCGCCGCTCCGCCTCGCTCAGGCCGGCGCGCAGCTCCGGCGTCTCCTCCAGCAGGCCCTGCGCGTCGGCGAGGTCCTGCAGGCGCTTTGAACGGCGCCTTGCCGGATCGGCGCCCGCGCGCAGCTTCTCATGGAGGAGGTCGGACCGCCCGATCACCCGCAGCGAGACACCCTCGATTTCGATTGCGATAGCGCGCTCAATGGCCGGAACCAGGGCCTGATCCTCGGTAAACTGCACTGGCACCTCATCCGGCCCTCGCCAGTTCTCGGAGTGAGGGAAACGGCCCCGGGAGGTAAACCCCGCGCTCTGCAAATCCGATCGCGGCAGTGTATCCAGTCCTTTCACCGCGACGTCTATGTCAAGGGTTGTCCTGGGCTCGGCCCGGTGGGCCTGCAGGGCGACGCCACCGATGATCGCATAGGAGGTTCCGGCCTGCGCCAGCACCGTGGCCAGCGCCAGTAGAGCGGAGCGCTTGGTTCCCTCCATCCCGTCTGTCATCACATGCCACTGGCGATCCAGCAGAAATCCAGCGGTGATACCGCGCGCTACCATGAGTCTCATCATAGCCCAGACGCGATGCAGACGGCCCCTCAGCCTTGACGAACCGGCTGCCCCTACGTATAACCAAGAAGCCATTCCGATTCCAGCACGAGGAGAAACGCGCGTTGACCCAACAACAGAGCAATCTGGACCCAGAACAACAACCGGCCATTACCCGCGTCGACGTGTACGATGAGTGGCGCAAGCGCGAGGGGGCAGCGGGCGTTCCCCTGGTGGGCGGCGTGTACATCCGGGACATGAAGGCAGTCGAGGTCGGCCCCTGGCCCCGCAAGGGCGATGGCGTCAAAGGCGCCCTGGTCTATCTCGATGGAGACGACGAGGCCGACGAGCACATCGTAGAGCTGCCACCGGGCGGGTCCACCGCGCCGCTGCGCCATATGTACAACGAATCGGTGTACGTCGTCTCCGGCCGTGGCTCGACCTCGGTCTGGCAGGAAGAGGGGGGCCCGAAGCAGACCTTCGAGTGGGGGCCGGGCAGCTACTTCGTGCTCCCCACCAACGCCTATCACCAATTCTTCAACGCCAGCCTGCGGGAGCCGGCGCGGTGGTTCTCCGTCACCGAACTGCCGGAACTGCTGCGGCGCTGGGCCAGTGAAGATTTTGTCTTCAACAACAACTACAACTTTAAAGAGCGGTACGCCGGCGAGCCCGACTACTTCAGCGCCGAGGCGAAGCTCTGGAAGGGCCGCGTCTGGGAAACGAACTTCATCCCCGACATCAAGCGGATGCCCCTCTACGAGTGGAAGAGTCGCGGTGGCGGTGGGACCAATGCCTTCATGGTCATGGGCTCGGGCATGATGGAGAACCACGTCTCTCGGTTCCTCCCGGGCCACTACAAGAAGGCCCATGCCCACGGACCGGGGGCCCACCTCTACATCACCGAGGGCGAGGGCTTCGTGCTGACTCAGCGGGGCAAAGAGCCGCGCATCCGCTGCGACTGGCAGGAAGGAAGCCTCTACCTCTCGGGCGCTGGCGAAGGCCTCTGGCTGCACCAGCACTTCAACGTCGGGGCTACCCCGGCAACCTACCTGGTATTGAACCAGGGCATGTCCCGTAAATACGCCCGCGACCGCTGGTCGGCCAATGTGTCCACCGTGCTGCGGGGCGGCGAGGTCAGTCAGGAAGAGGGCGGGCACCAGGTCGAGTATGAGAACGAGGACCCCGAGGTCCACCGCATCTTCGAGGGAGAGCTGAAGAAGCGGGGCCTCACCTGCTACATGAAGAACATGGTCCCATGGTGCACCGGTGAGCCCGGCGCCGAGAGCATCAAGCAGTCGCCGGTGGACGAGCACGTTGGACGATACACGGCGGGGGGATTTAGATAAACTCGGCTTTTAGCGGTTAGCCCTTCGCCCGCCCCTGAACCTTAGAAGCTAGCTGGCGGGTTAACGCAAATTCTGTTCACGTTGTGAGCAGTGCGGAGGGATTGGTGCGTAGGTGGGGGAGGTGCCCACTCACGACGCACCACGCACTACGCCCAACGGGGCTTTCAGGTTCACCTGGGTAGCACCAGCCTTTGGCCGTCAGCCCGCCCCCCGCAACCGGGGGGCGGAATGCTGAGCGCCAAGGCCGTCCCCGAAGGCGGGGAGGAGAAGGTGCTAATAGCTAACAGCCAAGCGCTAATGGCTAATAGCTAACAGCTAAAGCAAAGCGAGCTAAATATGCACGATGTACCAGGCGCACACGAACACGACGATTGGGACGACCGCTTCCCGGAGGACGAAGAGGAGCACCCCCTCGCCAAACTGGACAAGATCGATCTGACCAGCGTCGGCATCGACGTGGGCACGGCCACGTCTCAGATCATCTTCTCCAAGCTCGTGCTCAGGCGTCTCGGGCGGGAGCTGTCGAGTCGCTTCGTCGTGGCAGAGCGGAAGACCCTCTACCTGTCCCCGGTCTACTTCACTCCGTACACCCCCGGACGGGAGCGGATCGACGACCAGGCACTGGGCAAGCTGGTGGACACGGCCTACGACGAGGCGGGGCTCGATCCTGCCCATGTGGACACAGGCGCGATCATCCTGACCGGAGAGGCGATCCGGCGAGACAACGCCCGGGCCATCGCCGACCTCTTCGCGGCCCAGCGAGGCAACTTCGTCTGCGCCAGCGCCGGCCACAACTTCGAAGCGCTGCTGGCCGCGCACGGCTCGGGGTCAGTAGCCGCTTCCGAGGAGCGTGACGGCCGCATCTTAAACATCGATATCGGCGGTGGCACCACCAAGCTGGCGGTGCTGGAGCGGGGCAGGATCATCGGGACCGCCGCGTTCCACGTCGGTGGCCGCCTCATCGCCAAGGACGGCGATGGAAGGATCAGCGTCCTGGAGCCCGGTGGCGAAGATCTCGCCAGGGGCGCTGGGCTGAACCTGCAGCTGGGCCAGCCGGCCACCGACGGGGAGTTTGACCGGGTCGCAGACTACATGGCCCGAACCGTGATCGCCGCCGTGACCAACGAGGTCCTCGCGCCGGAGACGGAGAAGCTGTTTCTGACGCCGCCCCTGCCGGGGCCCAAGTCCTACGCCGGCGTTGTTTTCTCCGGCGGTGTCGGGGAGTACATTTATGGCAAGGAGACCCAATCCTTCGGTGACCTGGGCGCTCCCCTGGGCCAGGCCCTCAAGCGATACACTTCTGCGGGGGTGCTGCCATGGCCGGTTCTGCCGGCTCGAGAATGCATCCGGGCCACGGTGATGGGAGCGTCCCAGTACACCGTTCAGGTCAGCGGGAACACCATCTATCATTCAGACGACGAGTTGCTGCCTCGAAAGAACCTCCAGGTGCTGCGCCCACCGGTGGACCTGGGTGGCCAGATCGACCCCGAAGCGGTGGCCCGCGGTATCCAGACCCATTTCCTTACCTTCGACCTCTCCGAAGGCGAAGCGGATGTTGCCCTCGTGTTCAAGTGGGACGGCCCCCCCTCGGCCATCCGCATCGCACACTTCTGCCGAGGGCTGATTGACGGACTGCCAGGGACCATGAAGAGCGGACGCCCGGTCTACCTCGTCTTCGACCACGACCTCGCAGGGCTCGTGGGGGCGATCCTCAAGGAAGAGTTCGAGCTCAAGAACCAGGTGCTCTCCATCGACGGCGTGACGCTGCGGGATTTCGACTTCATCGACCTGGGGCGTGTGCTGGAGCCCTCCGGCACCGTGCCGGTCACCATCAAGTCCCTCGTGTTCCACATGTAGGGGTCGGGATGCCGCTTAGCGTCGAGCAGGCGGCCGAGGTGCGGGAGCGCTTCGGCACTCCCTGCTACGTTTACGACGAGTCCGCCCTTACCGCGGCCGCCACAGAGGCCCTGGGGTTCCCTGCACCCTTTGGCTTTACCCTCCGCTACGCCATGAAGGCCAATCCCAGCCTCGGCGTGCTGACCCTCTTCCGGGAGCGAGGCCTCCACATCGACGCCTCTAGCGACTACGAGGTGGAGCGTGCCCTCAGGGCTGGCTTCGCACCTGAGCAGATTCAACTCACGTCGCAGATGCCATCGCACCGGTTGCCGGAGTTCGCCGCACTCGGTGTCCGTTTCAACGCCTGCTCCCTTCATCAGCTCGAGCAGTTCGGCCGCGCCGTGCCCAGCGGCGAGCTGTCCGTGCGTGTCAACCCGGGTCTCGGCAGCGGCTCCACCAACCGGACCAACACCGGCGGGCCAGCCTCCAGCTTCGGTATCTGGCACGAGTACCTGGGGGATGTGAAGGCCGCGATCGAAGAGCATGGCCTGCGCCTCACCCGGTTGCACAGCCATATCGGCTCGGGATCGGACCCCGAAGTATGGAAACGCGTTACCCGCCTAACCCTTCAGATCGCGGAGCAGCTGCCCGACGTGCGCCTGGTGAACCTCGGCGGAGGCTTCAAGGTGGGCCGCATGCCCACCGAGCCGTCCGTGGATATGGCCGACGTAGGAGCCCACGTCCGGCAGGAGCTGATCGCGTTCCGGGAACGCGATGGGCGCGAGCTGCATCTCGAGATCGAGCCAGGAACCTTCCTGGTGGCCAACGCCGGCTTCATCGTCGCCTCCTGCATCGACGTGGTAGACACCGGGCGCCAGGGCTACCTCTTCGCCAAGCTCGACACCGGCATGCCGGAAGTGACTCGCCCCGCCTTGTACGGGGCCCAGCACCCCATTACCGTCCTGGCGGAAGAGCGGGACCAGGCTGACGTGGTCTTCGTCGGTCCCTGCTGCGAGTCTGGCGACGTGCTGACCCCTGCGCCCGGCGACCCCGAGGCTCTGGCCCCGCGAAGAGTCCCTCGCCCTCGCATCGGCGATCTTGTTGTGGTGGCTGGCGCCGGCGCCTATTGCGCTGGGATGGCCACCATCAACTACAATTCCTATCCCCAGGCGCCGGAGGCCATGCTCCAGGCGAACGGCGCCCTGCGTCTCCTCCGCCGCCGTCAGTCCCTGGAACAGGTCTGGCAGAACGAGGTTCCCGAGTAAGCCTGGTCGCTGGAAGGCCGCCCGGAAAGCAGGCCACACGGTCCTGGTGAGAAGGGAGCGCGTCTCCTCTCGCGGGAGGGGCAGGGTCAGGGTGAGGGCCAGCCATGGCGTTGCAGGCCCGGTCCTCTCTCCCCGAAGCGCGTGGGCTCGGGTTCCCCTCTCCCTAGAGGAAGAGGGCCAGGGTGAGGGCGGGCCATGGCGTTGCACGCCCGGTTTTCTCTCCTCGAAGCGCTAGGGCCTGGATCCCCTCTCACTGCAGGGAGAGGGCCAGGGTGAGGGTCGGCGATCGCGTTGTAGATCGCTTCCAGGACAGCCTCCGTGCTCTGCAAGACCTCGTTATTCCAG
>CAZPYZ010000330.1:0-5485 GCA_964590215.1 uncultured Dehalococcoidia bacterium
ACGAGATCATGCCTAGTCTCGTGGGCTCGGAGATGTGTATAAGAGACAGTACCGCTTCCGGTTCTTCGGCGCGGTGGAAGGCATCAGCGTGGATCAGACCTTCGACTCTGCGGAGGGTAAGTTCAACAGGGTCCAGTCGATCCAGGAGATCCACTTCCCGGCAGAGGTCGTGGTACCCGGTGGGGCAGCCGCCGCACAGCCGGGGGTGGCCGATGCTGCTGCCCGTGAGGCTGCCAACGCCACAACCTTAGCCACCATCGGGCTGGTCGTAGGCGGCCTGGGCATCCTCTTGGGCATCCTGTCCCTCGTGTCGGGGGCCCGCCGCAACGGGACCAGCGCTCCGGCAGCTTCAGGCCGGGAGGGGGCCCGGCTATAAGGACCTTCATCCCGCTGCCGGCTCCGGCCACCTTCGCCGCGCACGCGAACGGGGCGGGCGGCGATGAGCTGCTGTTGCTCGTTGGCCTCGTCGTCCTGGGCTATGCGGTCGCACGCGCCTTCTTAGGAGGCGGACGGCGTTGAAGGCGGGGCACTGGCTACCGGCCCCTAGAGGCTGGCTGCTCCCGCGCCTGTGGTACAGGCGCTCCCGCCTGGGCGCGGCGGCAGCCGCCTTGTGCCTGGCCCTCGCGACCGCGGCCGCAGCCCAGGCCCACGCGGTGCTGGTCCGCTCCGACCCTCCTGTGGGAGCGGTCCTCGACGCCTCCCCTCCTCAGGTCCAGCTGTGGTTCAGCGAGCCCATCGAGCCGGGTTTCTCAGAGGTCCAGCTCCTGGACCCCTCGCGCCGTCGCGTGGACCGGGGGGATAGCCGAGTGGCCGCTGGCGACCCGGCGTCCCTGCTCGTCTCCCTGCCGCCTCTCGACAAGGGCACCTACAGCGTGGCCTGGAAGGCCCTCTCCTCGGTCGACGGCCATCTGACCCGCGGCGTCTTCACCCTATCCATCGGCCAGGCCCCGCCCGCGGAGGCCGCTTCCCCGGAGCAGATCCCCGAGGAAGCCCCCTGGGAGGCCGTCGCCCGCACCGGCGGTTACCTGGGAGTTGTCGCCCTACTTGGTTCCCTTCTGTTCGGCCAGTTTGTTCTCAATGCTGGGGCCTGGGGTCGCCGGCATCTTGCAGGCCTGGCCTGGGGCGGCTGGGCCCTCGCCGCGGTCTCCACGGTCGCTGCGCTGGTCCTGCAGGTCGTCGTCGTTGGGGCCGTCGCCGCCCTCCCGCAACTCGTCTTCGCCACTCGCTACGGCGCCATCCTTCTGGCCCGGCTGGCGCTGCTGGCGGGGATGGCGCTGCTCTTGAAAGGCGCTTTCGGCGCCGGGTCGCGGGTGGACCGGTGGCTTGCCATCGGCGCCGGAGCCGCGGTGCTCCTTACCAACAGCCTAAACAGCCACAGCGCAGCCCTCGCCGTGGCGCTGCCCGCCATCGCAGCCGACCTCGTCCACCAGCTCGCCGTCGCCCTGTGGGTCGGGGGCCTCTTCAGCTTTGTCGCTGTCATTCTGAGAGCCTGTGAAAGAATCGCCCAAACCCGTAGAGCGGGTCCTTGTGGCCCGCAGGGGAGGCGGGGGACAAGCCCCCGCGCTACGAAAGAATCACAAGCTCTGAGCCCCGCGAAGAATCTCGAAGGGGGGCTGGCAACCGTCCTCTCCCGCTTCTCCAACGCCGCGGCGGTCAGCGTCGCCGCGCTCATCGCCACCGGCGTCTACCAGGCCTGGCTTCACGTGGGTTCCTTCGAGGCCCTCTTCGCCACCCTCTACGGCGGGACGCTGCTGGTGAAGGTTGGACTGGTCGTCCCGCTCCTGCTGGTGGGGGCCTACAACCTCATGGTTCTGCGACCGCGTGTGGCAGTCGGTGCGGCGTGCCAACCCTCGCCTGCGGGTCCCGCCCAAACCCTCTCTCGCACGCTAAGGGTAGAGGCCATCCTGGGGGCCCTCGTCCTAGCCGCGGCCGGCCTGCTGACCAGCCTCCCGCCCGCCAAAGGCGCCTATGACCAGATCGCCGCCACCCGTCCTCTCGTCTTGAGCGCCCTCGCTCGCGATCTTCAGGTCACGCTGACCATGGTCCCACCCCGACCCGGCCAGTCGACCTTCACTACCCGGCTCGAGACCGGCGGTCAGCCCGTGACCGATGCTCGCGTTCTCATCACCTTCACCTATCTCGATGAGGCCCTGGGCGCGACCACCTTGATTGCGGACCACCGGGGCGAGGGCCGCTACCAGGTCAGCGACTCCCCGGTCGGGGTGGAGGGCAGCTGGCAGACTGAGGTGGTGGTGCAGCGCCCCGGCCAGGAAGATGCCCGGACCGCGTTCCGCTTCTTACTGGGGGACACGGGCGCCCGTGAGATCGCGGGCCGGTCCGCCGGCACCGGCCTACCAGTTGTGACGCCTTTAGGCGTCGCGGGGCTGACCCTAGTCCTGTTGGCGGGCGCGCTCGCGGTCTATGTGAAGCGCTCCCTGGACGTTCGGACCGTCGAGGGGGCGGGGCTCCTGACCGCGGGCCTCATGGTCGCCGCCCTGGGGATCTTCGTGGTGATCCGCACGCAGTCCGAGACGCCATCCACGCCGGGGGACCCGAGGCTCGTACGCAACCCGATCCTGCCCGACCAGGAGTCCCTGGCCCGGGGCCAGCAGATCTACCGCATGCACCAATGCGATACCTGCCACGGCGCCCAGGGGCGGGGCGACGGCCCCGCGGCCGCTGGCCTGCGGCCGCGCCCGGCGGACTTCCGGGTTCATATGGCCGCCGGGCATACGGATGGCGAGCTGTTCAACTGGATCAGCAACGGTGTCGAAGGCACAGCCATGCCCGGTTACGCAGACCGGCTCTCGGCAGAGGAGCGGTGGCACGTCATAAACTTCTTAAAGACCTTTGCCCCGAATACTGGAGGTTGACACCATGGTGGGCCGCGTCCTGACCGCTGCCTGCGAGCTGATCCTTCTAAAGATGACGGCTAAATGTATGGTGCATGACCTCCCCGCTCTTCGCCCATTACGAATCACGAATTACGTGTCTCCACATCAGACGCTACGTAGATCAACCGTGCGGGCGACCCTACGCCCGTGTGGAGGACAAGCCCCAGCGTTGCGGGCTTTGATCCGGATCGTCCCATTGCTGCTCGTAACGAGCGTCCTCGCTTGCCAGCCCAGCGCCCGTCCGCCGGTTCCTGATAGCTCTTCGGCTCCTCAGCTCCTCGGCCCGACTGTCCTTCCCATCAGCGACCCCGTACCCGGAGCACCCGGGGCTCTGGTCTATGCTGTTCCAGGTGGCCTTTGGGCACTGGAGCCCTCAACCAAGGCAAAGCGAGAACTGGTGACCCTTCCCAAGGGGGCCCTTCCAGCACACCCCGCCGCCTCGCCCGACGGCAAGCTTCTTGCCTTCGGGCTCTACCAGCCCGCCGCCGATAGACAAACGCCCGGAGGGACCGACCTCCATGTGGCCGGCCGCGATGGGAGCGGGATGAGAGTGGTGGTGGCCCACGACGAGCCACTCAGCTATGCCAGCGAGCCCGCCTGGGCGCCCGACGGGCAGTCTCTCTACTTCACTTATCGGACCGGCTCCGGAACGACCCGCCTGGAACGCGTAAATCTCGACGGCTCGGGCCGGATGGTGGTCGTTCGGCGCGGAGAGAACCCCACGGTCTCCCCCGACGGACGCCGTCTCGGCTACGTGCGAAGTGAGCCGCCTACCTTCATTCAGCACATCTGGGTTGCCGCCATTGACGGATCCGGGGCTCGATCCGTCCTGGATGGCAAAGACTTCGACTCCCTGGCCACGCCTCGGTTCAGCCGCGATGGCGACCGCGTTATCTTCGCAGCGGTCGGCGGACCCGGCCTCTCGGTCCCGCCCCAAGCCTATGCGCCACCTCTCGGCCAGCTCGTGGGCCTATCGGTCGGGAGACGAGGAGGACCCAACGCCTGGTGGCGGCTACCGGCTGGCGATTTTGGGGAGTCTGCTGCAACGGGCGCTCATGGCGTTCCCTGGGACATCTGGGCCATGAGGGCTGATGGCTCCGACCTGAAACGTCTCACCCAACTCGGCGAGGATGGTCCGGTCCCGGTGTGGTCCCCCGACGGCCGCTGGATCGCGTTCAGTGGCGAACTCGGCATCTACCTGATGAAGCCCGACGGCAAGGACCTCGTGCGTCTCTCCGACGAGTGGGTCCCTGGCGGGCTTACCTGGATGCCGTGAGCCTGCGAGAAGGCCCTCTACTTCGCAAAAAATTTCACAAAGTTCTTGCGGGGGGTCCGAGCGTGGGCTAGAATCGATGCGGCCCTCAACCGGGCAGGAGTGCTTTCTCGTGGCCCGCGCCAGGGATGCCCCGAGCCACGACTGAACAAGAAGGCGCCGCCCTCGGGGAATATCTGATCCGGAGTGCAGCGTGGAGCCTTTCCCGGTCGATCCCCGGACTATCTCAGGTGCAGACTGGCCCGGTATTGAAGCCCTCGTTCTGTTCCTCTGGATCGTGGTCGTCTTCAATGTCACTCTGGCGTTCTTCATGCTCCTCGCCCACGCAGTGGTCCCCTCCCTCATCGCCACAGCACATATCCCGCGCGGGTTGCGGAACATCCGGCCGGTCTTGACGATTGGGGCGTTGGTCGCCTTTGCCGGGACTGCCTACGCCTTGTTGAACTGGCTAGGGGTCCTTGGGGTCCTCTACGATATCTACCCGAAGCGCCTGATATAGCGGGCGCTGCTTCCTTGCCGGGACCGCATGTTTTGGACCACCATCCTGACCTTCGCCCTGAGTGAGAGTGGATCGGCGGCCGGATGAGACAGCTCCCTCTCCTCCCCGCCATCGTCGTCATCGCCGTTGTCGTTGCAGTCTTGGCGGGAGGGTCTGTGGTGGCAGCGCAGTTGGCCCTAGGACCCGATCAACCCGTTCGTTTCCCCCATGATGTACACGTCACCGCGCTGCAGCTCGACTGCACCTTCTGCCACCGCAACGTGGACAAAGGGGCCAATGCCAGCGTGCCTGCTGTTCAGCAGTGCATGTTCTGCCACAGCGTGGTCACCGGTTCTGGCGAGCAGCAGCAACGGGAGATCGAGAAGGTCCGGCAAGCCTTCCAGAGCGGAGAGCCCATCGACTGGATCAGGGTCCACCGCGTGCCGGACCACGTTCGCTTCGTCCACAGCGCCCACATTAAGGCGGGAATCAGTTGCGCTGCCTGTCACGGGCCGGTGGAGACCATGAAGAAAGTGGCGCAGGTGCGCCCCTTGAAGATGGGCGATTGCGTGTCCTGTCATAGAGCAAACAACGCCCCCACGGATTGCACTACGTGTCACAAGTAGCCATCTCTGTCATTCTGAGAGCAGCAGGCGGCGGGGACCGCCAGATACCGGGCACGACATCGCATCGCCGTCCGTCATTGCGAGGAGCGGCAAGGGGGGACCATGCCGGGGAGGGCGACGAAGCAACCTGGGAGGGGCGGAAGCATTGGGAAAGCCTTCCCACCACCGCACGGGTTGCTTCGGCCGCCAAGCTTGGTGGCAGGCGATGGGTCCG